>JBAVJR010000237.1:0-8664 GCA_049687855.1 Steroidobacteraceae bacterium
CCTCGAGTCCGTGCCGTGCCGGCACGACCCGCGCTCCGGGCCGCAGCCCGCGGGTCTCGCCGGTCGGCATCAGGAACAACCTGTCGCCAGCGAAACCGACTACCTCGGCCTCGGCGCGGCGCCCGTCCGCCGTCTCGACCAGGAACAACGTTCCGACTGGCGCCTCGACGCCGCTCGCTTCCATGGCGAGGCCCACCATGCGCGACAGCACGCCCTCGACCACGAAACCACGCTGCGCGCCGATGCGCTCGCGCGCCACGCGCAGGCGTGCCGCCCAGCGCGTCGCACGGCCGGCAGCGAGTTCGACGGCCGTCATGCCGGGCCCTGCTCCGCGTCCGCTGCGCGATCGCCCTCGCGATCGCTGCCGAGGAGCTCGGCGACCAGTGCGCCGAGCCGGCTCTCCAGCCGCGCGTCGACCTGCGAGGTTGCTGTCGCCACGCGCGCGCCGCCGCGCGTGAGCATCGGGTCTTCGACGATGGTCCAGGCGCGATCCTGGTCGACGGCCGGCAGGTGTTCGCGCACCAGCTTGGCATCTTCGGGGTTGAGATGGACCTTGATGTCCCGCGTCGCCACCGGCAGCGACTGCAGCGCATCGCGCACGATGCCGACGATCTGGCCAGGGTCCGCCTTGAGTTCGCGCCTGACGAGCTGGCGCGCGAGCGCAAACGCGAGCGCGACCAGCTCCTGCTCGACTGCCGCGTCCAGGACGGTGAATGGCCTGCTCAGCGACTCCAGCACCAGGTCGAGCCGTCCGGCCGTCTCCTGTGCCTCCTGCCGCCCCGCCGCGAGGCCCTCGAGTCGACCGGCAGCGTAACCATCGGCCTGGGCCCGGCGGCGGATCGCATCCGCTTCCGTTGCCGTCAGGGCCGCCGTCCTGGAAACGCCCGGCTCCATGGTCGGCGGCACCCACGCTGTGCAATCCTCGGGCTGGCCGCCATTGACGATGCGCGCTGTCATCAGGCAGCCCGGATCAGACGAACTGCTCGCCGCCGCGGCTCAGCATGACCTTGCCCTCCTGGGCCAGCCGCTGCACCGTGGCGAGGATTTCCTTCTGCGCACTCTCCACCTCGGTCAGGCGTACCGGGCCGCGCGCCTCGATGTCGTCCTTGAGAATCTCGGCCGCGCGCTGCGACATGTTGCGCATCAGTTTCTCCCGCACGTCGGCATCCGCGCCCTTCAGTGCGACGACCAGGACGTCACTGGTGATTTCGCGCATCAGCGCCTGGACGCTGCGGTCATCGAGTTCCAGCAGGTTTTCGAAGACGAACATCAGCTCGCGGATCCTGGTCCCGAGTTCCTGGTCCTGTGTGCTGAGCTGCTCGAGGATCTCGGTGTCCCGTCCCGCGCCCATCTGGTTGAGCATCTCGGCGGCTTTCTTCAGGCCGCTCAACCGCGCCGGCCTGCTCTCCGGCTTGTCGCCCGACCGCTTCTCCACCAGCTCGTCGAGTTCCGCCAGCGCCGACTGTTGCAGGTCGGACAGGTTGGCGACGCGGCGGACGACCTCCGCGTGCGTCGGCGGTGGCAGCAGGCCCAGGATTTCGCCGCCCTGCTTGCTGTCGAGGTGCGCCAGCACGACCGCAATCAGCTGGGGATGCTCGTTGCGCACGATGTCGGCGACGGCGCGCGACGACATGAAGCGCAGCGTCTCGATGCCCTTGCTGCCATTGGACGTGAAGATCTGCTCCGCCAGCGTGGTGGCGCGTTCCGCCCCGATGGCGCTGGTCAGCACCCGGCGCACGTAGTCGTCGTTTTCGATGCCAAGCGCGGTGTCCTCGTTCACGCTGCCGAGGAACAGCCCCAGGGCTTCCTCCACCTGGCGCCGCGACACGCTCTTCAGCTCGGCCATCGCGGAGCCGAGTCGCTGGATTTCGCCGGGTCCGAGGTGACGCAGGACCGCCGCCGCGCTCTGCTCACCGAGCGACATCAGGAAGACCGCGGCGCGTTCGACGCCGCCGAGTTGCCCTGCCTCAGCCATCGTGGTCCAGCCAGCGCTTCATCGTCTGCGCCACCCGGCGTGGATCCTGGCCCACCAGGTTGCGTGCCGCGGCAATCTGCTGCTCGTGGTTCATGCCTTGCAGCATCGGCGTGCCGCCGCCCGGGAGGCCTGGCACGCCCTGTCGCCCCAACAGGTCGGCAACCGCCGGACCCGCGGCGAAAGCGCCTGGCTCGGATAGACGTCGCGCCACCGGTCGCAGCACCGTGAAGACCACCAGCGCCACGAGCAGCACGCCGAACGCCTGCTTGAGCAGAGTCAGCAGCACGGGGCTCTGCCAGACCGGCGTGCCCGACACCTCCTCCCCTTGCTCCTCGACCTGGAATGCCGCGCTGATCACGCTGACGGTGTCGCCACGCTGCTCGTCGAAGCCGATCGCCTGCTTGACCAGTCCTGTCATGCGCTCGATGTCGGCCGCCGCAGGTGCGGCGGTGGCACCCGTGCTGCCGGCATCCGCCGGCGCGGCAGCCGGGCCGGCGTCAACGAGCACCGCCACCGACAGCTTGCGCAGGTTGCCCGGCGCGGGCCGCTTGCGGCTCAGCATGCGATCGATCTCGTAGTTGCGCGTCGCGCGCCGCGATGTGCTGATCGGCTCCGCAGCTGCCGGAGCCTGGTCGCTCGCCGTTGCAGCCTGCGCTGCAGGCTGTGTCTGCGCACCTGGCGGCGTCTGCGGAACATCCTCGGGCGGCTGGTTGGTCAGTGCCCCGGGGATTCCCTGCGCTTCCATGCCGCCCCGCTTGATGTCCTCCGCGGTCTGTTCGCTGCGCAGCGCGGACCGCTCCGTGCCGTAGGACTCGCTCACTTCCTCGGCCTCGGTGAAATCGACCGCCGCGTTGACCTCGGCACGGACCTTGCCCTGGCCCACCAGCGGCTCGAGCAGCGCGACGATGCGGCGCGCATAGGTCTCTTCCATCCGGTTGACGTACTCGAACTGGGCGCCGCTGCGGCCGATTTCGTCGTTGTCACTCGGGGAACTCAGCAACCGGCCGGTCTGGTCGACGACCGTGACGCGTGCAGCCTCCAGGTCCGGAACACTCGAAGCGACCAGGTGCGTGATCGCGGAGACCTGCTGCGACTCGAGTTGCCGGCCGGGAAACAGGTTGACGAGCACCGACGCGCTCGCGGTGCTGCGATTGCGCAGCAGCGCGGACTGGCGGGACATCGCGAGGTGGACACGGGCGCTCTGCACCGACTGCACGGTTGCGATCGTGCGCGCCAGCTCGATCTCGAGCGCGTGGTGGTAGCGCGCGGTCTCCATGAACTGGCTGCTGCCGAAACCCTTCTGGTCCGCGATGATCTCGATTCCCGCGGAGGTGCCCTGCGGCAATCCCTGCGCAGCGAGCTTGAGCCTCGCGTCGTGGATCTTGTCAGCCGGCACCAGCACCGTGCCGCCGGAGATACGGTAGGGAATCCCGGCACCTTCGAGCCCCTGGACCACCGACCCCGCGTCGCGATCGGTGAGATTGCCGTAGAGCAGCTGGTAGTCGGGCTTCTGCATCCACAGGATGACGCCGACACCGACCGCCACGCTTGCCGCAACCCCGGCGAGCAGCGCGAGGCCGCGCAGCCCCGGCACGCGCCGCGGATCGAAGCGCGGCTGAGTCGCCGCAACCACCTGTCCATCTGCCATTTGTGCGTCCCGCTCCTCGTTGGATGGTCAGGCCTCAGACAGGCATGTTCATGATGTCCTGGTAGGCGTTGACCAGCCGATTGCGCACCTCGGTCATCGCCTTGAAGGCCAGGCCCGCCTTCTGCACCTCGATCATCACCTGCGCGATGTCCACGCCTGGCGCGCCGGTCTCCAGCTTGGCCGCGAGCTGGCGCGCCTCGAGCTGCTGCGAGTTGACCGACTCGATGGCGTGCTCGAGCAACGTGCCGAAGCCGGACGGCGCCGGCTCGCTGCCCGCTGCGCGCACGGGCGCGTCGAGTTCCGCAGCGAGCGTGCGCATCTGCGTGAGAATCTGCTGAATGGCCATTTCACTCATTGGATTCGCGGCTCCGGCTGGCTCGACATGGGTCAGTCCTCGGGGATGGCGATGCCAGCGGCGCGCATCTGGGACAGTTTGTAGCGCAACGTGCGCGGGCTGATTCCGAGCAGTTCCGCGGCGCTCTTGCGGCTGCCGCGACCTTTCGCCAGCGCCTGCAGGATCAGGCGCGACTCCCGCGAGCGCAGCGCGTCGCCGAGGCGCGACTCGTCGGCAGCCGCAGGTGCAGTGGCCAGCGTCGCGTTGCCGCCGGTTCCGAAGTGCAGCTGCCCGGGCCCGATCACGTCACCCTGCAGCAGCACGAGGGCTCGCTGCGCAAGGTTGTCCAGCTCGCGCACGTTGCCGGGCCAGTGATGCGCGCACAGTGCAAGCCGTGCGGCATCGGTGACGGCAGGCAACGCCCTGGTGCCGGTACAGTGCCGGCGCAGCGAGTGCTCGAACAACGGCCAGATGTCGCCGGTCCGGTCGCGCAGCGGCGGAATCTCCAGCGGGAAGACGCTCAGCCGGTAATAGAGATCCTCGCGAAAGCGCCCTTCGCTCACCAGCGTCCTGAGCGTGCGATTGGTCGCGGCGATCACCCGGACGTCCAGTGCAATCGTGCGCGTGGAACCCAGCCGCTCGACTTCGCGCTCCTGCAGCACCCGCAGCAGCTTCGACTGCAGGCTCTGCGGCATCTCCGAGATTTCGTCGAGCAGCAGCGTCCCGCCCTGCGCCTGCTCGAACTTGCCCGCATGCGCGACCTGGGCGCCGGTGAAGGCGCCCTTCTCGAACCCGAACAGCAGCGCCTCGAGCATCGTCTCCGGAATCGCGGCGCAGTTGATCGGCACGAACGGGCCGGAGGCGCGGCGCGACTGCTGGTGCAGGAAGCGCGCATACACTTCCTTGCCGGTCCCGCTCTCCCCTGTCAGCAGCACGCTGGTCTCGGTCTGCGCCAGGCGCTGCGCAAGTTGCTTCAGCTCGCGGCTGCGCGGGTCCACGGCGATCAGCGAGTCCCCGGCACTGCTGCAATGCGAGTAACGCTCGATCAGCTCGACCAGGGCGTGCGCTTCGAACGGCTTGACCAGGTACTCGGTGGCGCCGGCGCGCATCACGTCGACTGCCTGCCGGATGCTGCCGTAGGCGGTCATCAGGATCACCGGGAGGTTCGGCTGGCGAGCGCGGATCAGGCCGAGCAGCGCGTGGCCGTCCATCGGCTGCATCTGCACGTCGCTGACCACGAGGTCGACGGCCTCGCGCTCGAGAACGTTGAGGGCCGTCGCTCCGTCCGCGGCGGGCCGGACGTCGTAGCCCGCCACCATGAGCGTGTCGCAGAGCGCCTCGCGCAACGCACAATCGTCCTCGACCACCAGCACCGCATGCTCAGGCATCGACCCTCCCTGACGGTTTCCCGGTTGTGCCGCGGACCGACAGCGGCAACCGGATTGAAAAACAAGCCCCGCCGAGCGGCGAATCCACTGCAGCGATCGTGCCGTGGTGCGCATCGACGACGGACTTCACGATGGCCAGGCCGAGGCCGGTGCCTCCCTGCCGCGTCGTGAAGAAAGGCTCGAACAGCCGCTCGCGATGCTGCGGGGAAATGCCTGGGCCGCTGTCGCTCACGCGGATGTCGACCCATCCATCGCCGTCCGGATGGGCCTCGAGCAACACCACGCCCTGACCGTTCATCGCCTGCCTGGCGTTGGTCACGAGATTCGCCAGTGCGCCCGCCAGCGCCGTCCGGCTGCCGGTGAGTTCGGCAGCATCCGCATCGCAGACCACCTGCAGGACCATGCCTCCAGCGCCGAGCTCGGGCTCGAGAACCTGCAGCACTTCCGCCAGCACGGAGCCGACCCGCACGTGCTCCGCGGGCTGCGGTCCGCCGCGGGCGAAGGTCAGCATTTCCTGGACCGTGCGATCGAGGTCCTTGAGGCGGGCGACCGCACGTTCCGCGAACCGCTGCCGTTCGGCGGCAGAGATGGCTGGGGCCGCCAGTTGCGATGCGTAGAGCAGCGCTGCGGACAGCGGGGTGCGGATCTGGTGCGCGAGCTTCGCCGCCATTTCACCCATCGCCGACAGGCGGCGGTGACGATCGAGCAGCTCGCGTATCGCGCGGGCCTCGGTATCGTCGGTGAGCAGCACGATGCGGCCGGAGCGATCGGGCAGGTCGCGCTGCGACTGGGTCAGTCGCCGGCCATCGCGCAGCACGATGTCGACGCCGTCCTGGTGGGCGAATGCGCGCGTCGCCACCACGTCCCAGGACAGCCCCACGATTGTTTCGCCGACCAGCGCTGCAGCGATCCCATTCGCCTGGACGATCGTCCCGCCTGCATCGATGACCAGCACGCCCCCGGGCAGCGCTTCGAGCAGCAGCGTCAGCCGTTCGCAGAGCCGCGCGTTCTCAGCCGCCTGTTGCGCCCGCTGGTCGTTGGCCGCGGCAAGCTCCGCCGTCAGGCGCGCGATGCGGTCCTCGAGCGAGCGGTAGGTCTGCTCGAGCGACTGCGACGCCCGGGTGAAGCTCGAGAACGCCTCTTCGAGCACCAGCGTCTGGTGCGATCCGAGCCCGGGCTTGCGCGTTGCCGAATGCATGCGAGCAATGACCAAGCAAATAGCGTGCCGCACCCGGATGCCGCCGGATTACGCCGGCCCACGCGGCTGCTACCGTGGAATTCGTGCGCAGCGATGCGCGAGGGGACCGCCGATCCGTCAAATTTCCGACGCGGTCCGCCCGACGACGTCGCACGAAGCCAGGTCGGTGGCAATCTGGTACTTGCGCAGTTTCTCGACCAGCGTCGTGCGTTGGAGCCGCAGCAGGCGGGCGGCCTTGGCAATCGTGCCGTTCGTCTCGTCCATCGCGCTGCGAATCATCCCGACCTCGATGCCGGCGAGATGGTCCTTGAGATCGATCCCTTCAGGCGGGAACTCGACATGCTGATTGCGGACCGCAGGGGCCGACGAGTACCGGGCGGGAAGATCTTCGCGCTCGACCGTCCGGTCCTGGCAGAGAATCGCGAGCCGCTCGATCAGGTTCGCGAGTTCCCTGACGTTGCCGGGCCAGGGGAGCGCCGCAAGCGCAGCCACCGTCGCGGGCGACAGGTTTACCTGGGCGCCATGCGTGCGCGCCACGTCCCGGGCCAGCGCGTCCACGAGCTCGGGGATGTCCTCCGCGCGCTCGCGCAGCGGGGGCACTTCGATCGGGAAGACGTTGAGGCGATAGAAGAGATCTTCGCGAAACAGCCCCTGCTCGATCATTTGCTCGAGATTGCGGTGCGTAGCGGCGACGATGCGCACGTTGCATTCGCGCGTCGCGTTGCTGCCGACGCGCTCATAAGTCCGTTCCTGCAGCACCCGCAGCAGTTTCACCTGCATCGTCAGGCTCATGTCCCCGATCTCGTCCAGGAACAGGGTGCCGCCCTCGGCGTGCTCGAAGCGGCCGATGCGCGCGGTGACTGCGCCGGTGAAGGCGCCCTTCTCGTGGCCGAACAGTTCGCTCTCGAGCAGATCCACCGGGATTGCCCCGCAGTTGACGGGGACGAACGGCTTGTCAGCGCGCGCCGAAAGCTCGTGCACGTGGCGCGCCACGCGCTCCTTGCCGGTGCCCGATTCGCCCAGTACCAGGACAGTGGTGTCGAAAGGCGCCACCCGATCGATCATGCGACGCACGCGGGCGATGGCGGGCGAGCGTCCGCCGGGACCATAGGAAAGCCCGGGGGACAGCGCGATGCGCGCCTGGGCCACGTGCAGCTGAGCGCGGCGCAGCACCTCGGCGAGGCGTTTGTAACTGAGGGGGTATTCGATCAGCCAGTGCGTGTGGCCGGCCTGCAGCGCCTCGGCCACCGGCTTGTTGAGGGCGCCGGATTCGCCCAGGATCGCCAACGGCAGGTCGCCGCACTGCCGACGCAGGCTGCGCAGGGAGGCAGCGAGGGGGTCGCCGTCGCGGACGTGGCCCACGAGCGCCGCAACCCACCCGTGCTGTGCTGGCGCCGTCCATCCGACCCCCGCATCCGGCGGCAGCACCACCGGCTCATAGCCCAGAAACTCGAGCACGGCGCGCCAGTGATGCAAGCGCCCCATGTTGTCCTCAATGATGAGAACCTTGGGTTTCGTCATTAGAAAGCCCCCCGGCTTTGTTCTTGCTTCGTAGCCCGTCAACCCGAAGGCGAAGCTCGTCCGCCTTCGACCACCCCGTCAACTCTTGGTCCGATTGGACCATGTGGCGATCTAATAATGGAGCTTACTTAACTTAATCCGATTACGAAACACAATCTATAGATTGTTTATGAATTATTTCTACTACAGGTAGTGCCCGGGGAATTCAAGGGGCCTGTTGCTGGCGGGCCCTCGCCACGGCGCGCCGGTGATACAGGAAGATGTGCTTTTCGATCGCGTCGACCGTCAACAGGGAGAGTCCCTGGTAGCGCAAGCACTGCCATTCGTGGCCCGTGGCACCCGTCAGGGCCGCCACCAGCAGGCCGGGCAACCGCAGTGGCTCGCTGATCAGCGGCGAGAGGTACAGCTGCGCGACGGCGTGCGCGCCAGCTGGCCCGGCGGCTGGCCCGACCCATTCGAGCTGGCCCGCGCCGAAGCGCAGCTCGCATTCCGCGGGCAGGGGCGCGCCTGCCGCGGTCAGGCGGCCCAGCAGGCGCAGGATCAGGCGCAGTTTCGCGTCGAGCTTGCCGATTTCAGCGCCGAGCGGCCCGTGGTCGTCCC
>JBAVJR010000238.1:0-5024 GCA_049687855.1 Steroidobacteraceae bacterium
CCTGTGCCTTGCCCTGTATTTCTGCCAGACAGCGGTTGTCGCCGCGCCCAATAGAGCCCCGTCCATCTCCGGCAGTCCGGTCACCACTGCGTATGTGGGAATGGTCTACTCTTTCCAGCCGACTGCATCGGACCCGGACGGCAACAAGCTGACCTTCAAGATCAGCATGAAGCCCGCCTGGGCCACGTTCGGCAGCACGACCGGCATGTTGACGGGCACGCCATCATCGTCCCAGACCGGTACATATTCGAACATCGTCATCAGTGTCACCGACGGCCGCGTAACCAAAGCGCTACCCGCGTTTGCGATCAACGTGACGCAGGCCATGGCGACCACGACCCCGGTGACGTTGTCGTGGGTGCCCCCGACACAGAATGTCGACGGCACGACGCTCACCAACCTGACCGGCTACAAGGTCTTTTACGGCAAGGCATCGGGCCAGTACCCGTACTCCGTGTCCATCGGCAGCCCGAGCATCACGTCGGCCGTAATCGAGAATCTGGCACCAGCGACCTGGTATTTCGCGATCAAGGCGATCACGGCCTCCGGGACCCAGAGCGACTTTTCGACGCAGCTCAGCAAGACCGTACTCTGATTCGTGTCCCGACTGCTAAGCCAGTTCCGCGGCGCAACAGTCGCGAAGGCAAGGGACGGCGCCTCGACTACAGTGCCTGCACACCCGCCGACGACGAGGACGACGCCTGGGCTGATACCCTGCAGCGTCATGAAGATCCGCTGTCGCTGGCTGGCGCTGCTCCTGGGCGCCACCGTCGTGCTCGCCCTGCCGGTCCGCGCCGAGGAAGCACTGGAAGAGGTCCTGGTCACCGGCCGGCAGCCCGGGCCGGGACTATGGAAGGTGACCAGGCCGGGCGACCCGAACGGTCACGTGCTCTGGATTCTCGGCAATCAAAGCCCGTTGCCGACGAAGATGACGTGGCGCTCGACCGAACTGGCAACCGTGCTGGCAGCCTCTCAAGCAGTGCTGGCACCCGTTTCGGTCAGTGCATCCGCGGGACCGCTGGGTGGCATCACCTTGCTGCCTTCGTTGATTGGCGTGCGCCGCAACCCCGACGACAAGCGATTGCAGGAGGTCGTGCCTGCCGACCTCTATGCGCGCTGGCTCCCGCTCAAGGCGCGTTACCTGGGCACCGACGACACCGTCGAAGAATGGCGTCCGATCTTCGCCGCTCAAGAACTGTATCGCGCTGCGCTGAGGAAGAATGACCTGGTGCCGTACGACGGTGTCTGGCCGGCCGTCAGGAAACTCGCGCGCAAGGAGCGCGTACCGATCACGGAACCCGGGATCGAACTCAAGGTGGAGAAGGCACGGGCCGCGATCAGGGAGTTCAAGTCGACCCCGTTCGACGACGTCGAGTGCTTCTCGCGCACGCTGCAGCGGCTCGAGTCCGACCTCGACCTGGTGCGGGAGCGCGCGAATGCGTGGGCAGTCGGTGACGTGGCGCGCTTGAAGAAACTTGCGCCCGTCGAGCGCGCGAGCGCATGCATCGGCATGCTGCTGGAGTCGTCGTTCATGCAGGAGCGAGGCTACGGCGACGTGCTCGAGCGCGCCAGGAATGCATGGGTGGCTGCGGCCGAGCGGTCGCTCGCGGACCATTCATCCACGGTAGCCGTGCTGTCCGTGGACGAGATCCTGAAGCCGAACGGCTGCGTCGCCCAGTTGAAGAACCAGGGCTACGTCGTCGAAGATCCCTGAGCGAGAGATCCTGCTGTCGCCTGCCGGGCTCAAGCCTCCCGCGCGGTGGGCTGTTACAGGGCCGGGGTTCCGCTCTAAACTCCGTCGCAAACGGGACGCAGACAGTCCCGGCTCACGCGAGGGGAATCGAATGATGCGGAAGATCCTGGCGGATTCGTCCCGCCGCATTGCACATGCGGCATTGCTCGCGCTGCTGCTGGGCCTGACGGGCTCACTGTCGGCGCAAGACGTCGAGGACGACGCCGACGAGGCGGACGAGCAGATGCAGGAGGCCGCGGCGGAGCAAGCCGAACCAGCCGGCGCTGCTGAGGAAGCCGACGAGCAGGTGCAGGAGGCCGCGGCAGAGCAAGCGGAACCAGCCGAGGCCGCTGATGAAGCGGGCGAGGTCGATGACTCGAACGCCGGTGCTGCCGACGACTCCAGCGACGATGTCGTTGCCGACGCAGCAGACGCTGCCGAATCGGCGGGGACCATCGTCGCGATCGAACCGTTCGACGCGGTTCCCTTGGGCGAGTCGGAAGCGTGGGCTCCCGAGTTCGACATTCCGGAAGCGGCGTACTCGATCCCGATCGACCCCGACATGAATCCACCTGGCGAGGAGTGGGTCGCCTACGAGCCCGACGATTACGTCGCGCCTGCTGGACAGGCGGGGCCGACCGCATCACGACCCTCCACGACCACGGGATCCGCTGCCCGCCCGGTGGTACTGATGGAGACGCCCCCCAACCCGCGCTCCGATCCCGAGGACATGCCGATCCTGCGTCGCCAGAAGATCGGAACGCGCCCGGCAGGCACGCGACCCGCCACCACCGGACGCACGTCGGCCGTTGGTACGGACGACGATGTGCCGTATTCAACCGGCGGCAATAAAGTCGTGGATTACGGCGCACCCTGGCAGGCGCAGATCTTCTATCCCGACAATGCCCCGCAGTGGGCCGAGAAGATCAGGACAGGCATGCCGCTCTGGCAGTTGCAGCACATTTGCGGCGGAACCCTGATCGACAAGGACTGGGTGCTGACCGCCGCGCACTGCATCGACGACGACATGGTCCGTGCCGGCTATCGCGTGCGACTCGGGGCCACCGACATTTCCAAGGGTGACGGCATTTCGTACCGGATCGACCGCATCGTCCGTCACTCCCGGTACGACGAGAAACTGCTGCCGAACTCCCCGAACATGTATGCGAACGATATCGCGCTGATCCGGATCGTGGCCGATTCACGCACCGTGGGCGCGCGTGACCCGAAGAAGATACGACCGATTCCGGTGAGCAGCATGCCGGTCAAGGATGGCGAACCGGTGGCAGCCACCGGTTGGGGCAAGACCGAGCCCGTGCCGGAACATGCGCCGAGCGCGGTGATGATGCGGGTCGTGATGCAGGTGATGAATACCGAACGCTGCCGGAAGCTGCCGGGCTATGGGCCGCAGAAGGTGCACGACAAGGTGATCTGTGCGGGCGCACCGAAGAAGTCGACGTGCCGGGGCGACAGTGGGGGTGGGCTGATACCCGCGACGGGCGTGCCAATGGTCGTTGGTATCGTCAGCTGGGGAAAATCCCGGTGCAGCGGCGATGGCAACCCGGGTGCGTATACGCGCGTCGACAGCTACCTGGGCTGGATCAAGCAGGCAATGCTGCTGCCGCCGACGAAGACCTCGTTGCCTTGAACGAGGGGCGCAACCGCAGGACGGCATGACTGCCGGCCTGCGGGGCGCGGGTCGCCTATTGCGGCTTGACCTTGTCGCCACCGGACTGCGAGGCGTCCTCCTCGGCAGAGGTTGCGGCAGCGTCCGCGGCCGGCTCAACAGCGGCCTCAGCCGGGGCCATCTCAGCCGGGGCCATGTCAGCCGGGGCCATCTCAGCCGGGGCCGCGGCTGCGGGCTCGGGCGCCGGAGCTGCCGCTTCTTCCTTCTTCGCGCACGCTGCCAGCAACAGGGCGGTCGCAATGACGGCACTGATCTTGATCGCTTCCTTCATGTCCCTTCCCCAATAGAGTTATAAGTGAACGGAAGCCCGGCGTCCCAGTCGCGAGGCTGTGCGGAGACTATTCGAAGCCGATGCTCTTCAGCAACCCGGCGAAGCGGGGGTCGCCGCGCAGGGGATCCAGCCAGGGGTCGTTGCGGGCGTACACGAGCCCCGAATCGCCGATGGCTCGCGCCTGCTGCAGGCGCTCGATCGCGGCATCGAGCTGGCCCAGCTGCGACAGGATCTGCGCCTGCTGGTAGCGTACCCGGCCGCCTTCCCGCTCGATCTGCGCAAATGCGTCGCGCGCCGCTTGCGCATGACCGAGCTTGTGCTCGACCACCGCCAAGCCGGTCAGGCGGAAATCGCTGGCGGGCTCGGCCAGGTACTCGGTCCGTGCCTCGTCGTAGCGGCCCAGCATGAACAGGGCGTCGCCGATCGCCGCGTGGGCACGCGACATGCGCGGGTTCATCTGCAGTGCCAGGCGGGCCGGAGGGATCGAGGCCGCGTAATTGCGCGCCGCGTACTCGATGGCGCCTGCCGCGCGATGAATCAGGGGATTCAGCTTGTCGAGCAACAGCGCGCGCTGGATCGACTCTGCGGCTTCCCGCTTGCGACCGACGCGCGCGCAGTACTGCGCATACCGCGCGAGCACGGTCGCTTCGCCCGCGCCGAGCTCTCTCGATCGCTCGAACGGTTCACGCGCGGCGCGCGCATCGAGCCTGCCCTGGAACAGGGTGAATCCGAGCGTCGAGTAGGCTTCGGCGAGCCCGGGAGCGATCTCGATCGCGCGCTGCGCCGACTCGATCGCCGACTCGTACAACTCCTGCAGTTGCCCGGCCTTGCCGTACTGGTTGGCAATGGTCGTGAGCGAGCGGGCGCGAGCTGCATGGGCCGGCGCAAAATCCGCGTCGATGGCGATCGCCTTGTCGAATTGCGCGAGCGCGGCTCGCTCCGACGATTCGTCGACACTCAGGTCGTAGAGCGCGCGACCGCGCAGATAAGCGTCATAGGCGTCAGCATTGCGAGTTCCGCCCTCGGCGGCGAGCGTGCCTGCGTTTCCTGCAGGCACCTTCGGATCGGGCACCATCTCGGCCGCGAGCGCGCTGGCGACGGTACGCGCAATTTCGCTCTGCACCGCGAAGATGTCGTGCAGCGAACGGTCGAAGCTCTGCGACCATCGGCTGAAGCCGGTGTGTCCGTCGATGAGGTCCGCGGTGATGCGCGCGATTTCGCCCGACTTCCGGACCGTGCCATCGAGCAGATAAGCCACGCCGAGGCGTGACGCGATCGTCACGGCATCCTCCGTGCGGGCACGGAACTTGGCGGACGACGCCTGGGCCATCACC
>JBAVJR010000239.1:0-5720 GCA_049687855.1 Steroidobacteraceae bacterium
GCATCGGTCTGCGCCTTCGACGCGTCCGACGTTCGCAACGGCTACGTGCCGATCACCTACCCGCACGTGCTCGCCATGCCGCTCCACCTGCGGATCATGGGACTCGCGTCGTTTCCGTTGCGCCCGATGGGCCTCATTCACGTGTCCAACACGATCGCGCAGCCACGGGCGCTGGAGGCGGGCATGACCGTGAACGTCGTCGTCGCGGCCCGCAATTATCGCAAGACCGATGCCGGCCTGACCGTCGACATGGTGACGGACATCCTGCGGGCCGGACAAACCGTGTGGCGGGAGACGTGCGTGTTCATGTCGCGCTGGCCCGACACCGTGCAACGGACAGGCGGTCGGCCTCCACGGCCACCAAAAGCACCGAAGGACAGCCAGGTACTCACGGAGCTGGCGGTGGACCTGAACCGCGCCTGGAGCTACGCACGCGTCTCGAGTGACTTCAACCCGATTCACCTGAACGACCGCGCGGCGCGCTTCTTCGGCTTGCGTGGAGCGATTGCTCACGGCATGTGGACGCTTGCCCGCAGCCTGGCAGAACGACCCGTCGACGTCCCGCTGCCCGACGCGCGCCTGGAAACGCAGTTCCTGACGCCCGTGCAGTTGCCGGCCCGCGTGAACATCAAGCAGTGGGTGGAGCAGGGGCAGTCGAAGCGCGCCATGTGCGACGTCCGTACCGGTCGCGTGCACATGTACGCCTACTGGACGACCGCCGCGGCGACGAACGGCGTAAACGTCAGCGAGGCTTGACCACGAGCACATTGTCGACGCGCGTGACGCCTTCGACACCCGCCGTGATTCGGCCCGCCTTGTCCTTCATCGCCTCGGACGCCACGAAACCCGCGAGCTGCGTAACCCCGTCGTGGGTCTCGACGTTGATCTGCAGGCTCTTGACGTCGGCCGCATCCATCAGCGCAGCCTTGACCTTGCCCGTGACGAGGCTGTCGTCGAGCTTGGTGCTCATCGAGGTGGCCGGCGCGACCGCGACGCTGTTGACCACGCTCTTCACCCCCGCCACGCTCTCGGCTACCTTGGTCGCCGCAGCCTTCTCACCCTCGGAGCGCGCGAAGCCGCTCAGCTGTACCACGCCCTGGTAGCTCCCGACGTTGATCCGCGTACCGCTGGTGTTCCTGTTGTCGAGCAGGCCGGCCTTGATGGTCGCCGCGATCACGGCGTCGTCGACCGTGTCCGTGGACGACGGCTGCGCCTGGGCGGGACCTGCCACGAGGAGGACAAGTGCGGAGAAGGCTGCGAGAACAAGACTCTTCATGCGGGCAAGTACTCCGTCTGGCGAACAAGACATCCTTGTGTGGGGCAATGCCATTGTAGTCCACCGGCGCGGTGGAAACGCCGCAAGCTGCGTGTGATCATGAACACATGAGACTTGAGCGTGTGCTGCCCCTGGAGGGCGGCTGTAACTTTCGCGATTGCGGTGGCTACGAGACCAGCGATGGCGCGCGCGTGCGCTGGGGTCGGCTCTATCGATCCGGACTGATGGCTCGCCTGTCGCCGGCGGCGGCTGCGCAGGTGCAGGCGCTGGGCGTGCGGGCGGTCTGCGACCTGCGCCGCACCGCGGAACGCGCCCTGCATCCCAACCCGTCTTTCGGTGCCGGGGTCCGTCGTTTCGAGTGGGACAGCGAGCAGGAGTCTTCGCCGATCCGCGATCCGGCCTTCGCCAGTTCGCGCGACGTTGCCGGCGTGCACGCGGCCATGCTGGCGATGTACGAGCGACTGCCGTTCGGCCTGCGGCCCCGGCTGGCCGGCGTCTTTGCGGCGCTCGACCACGCGGACCAGGGTGCAGCGATCGTCCACTGCACGGCGGGCAAGGACCGCACCGGCGTTGCGGTGGCCCTCGTGCTCGCGTCACTTGGCGTGCGCCGCGAAGCCATCGTCGCGGACTACACACTGACGAACGCCGCCGTGGACCTGCGCGCCCAGTTGCTCGGTGAGCGTGGCACGGGCGCGGGTCTCGCCGCGACGGCGGAGCCCCTCCTGGCGTTGTCTGCCATCGCACAGGACGCGATGCTGGCCGCACGCCCCGAATACATCCTGGCCAGCCTGGGTGCCATCGAAGCGCGCCACGGCTCGGTGCGACGGTACCTGCTGGACGAACTCGCGCTCGAACCCGCCTTGCTCGAGCGCCTGCACGACAGACTGCTCACCTGAACCGGAAGCGACGACGAATGCGACAGACAAGGAATCGACTGTGCGGCGGACTCGCGGCGCTGCTGCTCTGGGGCGGCCAGGCCCACCCGGCAGCGGTCGGTGCGCAGATTCCCGCGCCAAGGGACGTGCCATATCCGGGCGTGATCCAGTTGCATGTCGATGCGACCGACATCGACCGTCGCGTGTTTCGCGTCAGGGAAACGCTCCCTGTCACCGCGCCGGGCCGCACTACGCTGCTCTATCCGAAGTGGCTGCCCGGCAATCACTCGACCACCGGCCCGATCGACAAGCTCGCAGGGCTGATCGTTCGCAGCGACGCGGGCGAGCGGCTCGAATGGCAACGCGACGCGGTCGAGATGTATGCCTTCCATGTCGACGTGCCGGCAGGCGTCAAGCAGCTGCATCTGGAGTTCGAGTTCCTCACGCCCACGGACACGAGCCAGTGGCGCGTCGTGATGACTCCGGACCTGCTCGGTCTGCAATGGGAAAAGACCCTGTTGTATCCGGCGGGCTTTTACGCCCGTCAGGTTCCCGTGACGGCTGCAGTCCAGTTGCCGGCCGGATGGCAGTTCGCCTCGGCGTTGCACGGCGCTCAGCGCACTGGCGACACCGTGCGTTTCGCGACGGTGCCGCTCGAGACGCTGGTCGATTCGCCGTTGTTCGCAGGCACGCACTATCGCCGCGTCGACCTCGACACCAGCGCGCAGGGGCCGGTGCGACTCAACATGTTCGCCGACACACAGGAGGAGTTGCAGGCCACGGACGCGCAACTCGACCTGCACCGCCGCGTCGTCGGCGAGGCAGTCGCGCTGTTCGGTGTCCGGCACTTCCGCGAGTACGATTTCCTGCTGGCGATCAGCGAACATTTCTCAGGCATCGGGCTCGAGCACCACGAGTCGAGCGAGAACGGCGTCGGGCTCGGCTACTTCACGGACTGGGCCAGCAGAGGCAACGGCCGTGACCTGCTGCCGCACGAACTGATCCACTCGTGGAACGGCAAGTTCCGGCTTCCTGCGGACCTCTGGACACCGTCCTACGAGGTGCCGATGGGCCCGAGCCTGCTCTGGGTGTACGAAGGCATGACCGAGTACCTCGGGGTCGTGCTCACGAGCCGCTCGGGTCTGTGGTCGCCCGAACTGACGCGCGACATCCTCGCCCGGTATGCCGCGAACTACGACCTGGGCCGCGCCGGCCGGCAGTGGCGCAATCTCCAGGACACCACGCAGCAGCCGATCGTCAACTACCGGGGCAGGCAGAGCTACGAAAGCTGGCAACGCGGCAAGGATTACTACACCGAGGGCCTCTTCGTCTGGCTGGACGTCGACACGAAGATCCGCGAACTCACGCGGGGCAGGAGATCACTCGACGATTTCGCGCGAGTCTTCTGCGGCGTCGAGGACGGACGCATCGAGCCGCTGACGTATACGTTCGAAGACGTCGTTGCGACGCTGAATTCGGTGACTGCGTACGACTGGGCCAGCATGCTGCGTGCGCGACTCGATGGTCACGGCCCGGGCGCGCCGCTCGCTGGCCTGGAGCGCAGCGGCTGGCGCGTGGCCTTCAAGGACGAGCCGTCACCGTCGGTCAAGGAAGGGGATGCGGCGGAAGGCACGCAGGATTTCCTGTATTCGCTGGGCGTGAATCTGGGCAAGGACGGCAAGGTGGGCGAGGTGTTCTGGGACAGCGTGGCGTTCAAGGCAGGGGTGGCTCCGGGCATGACGGTCGTCGCCGTCAGCGGCAAGGCGTACACGCATGGCCGCCTGAAGGACGCGCTGAACGCGGCCAGGGCCGAGCCCGGGCGTCGAACGGAATTGCTCGTGCGCAGCGCCGATACCTTCCGCACCGTCAGCCTCGATTACCACGGCGGCCTGCGCTACCCGCACCTCGAGCGGATCGAGAAGACACCTGATCTGCTTTCGTCCATCCTGCAACCTCGGCTGCCCGTGCCGGCGGCGCGGAAATGACCCGGCCCCTGCAGCGCGCTGACCACGTGGCGCGGGCGGCTCTCGACGCGCGCCGGTTCCTGCACGAACTGGTGACGGGCTACACTCGGCACTGACCGACAGGAAACGGAGGAGGACCTGCCATGGCCTACGTCGATGGATTCGTCGTTCCCGTGCCGCAAGGCCAGCTTGCGGCGTACCGCAAGATGGCCCGCAAGGCGGGCAAGGTCTGGCGCGAGCACGGTGCGCTCGACTATCACGAGTGCGTCGCGGACGACGTCGCGGTTGGCAAGCGCACGTCTTTCCCGCGCAGCGTCAAGCTGCAGGCGGGCGAAGTCGTCGTCTTTTCCTACATCGTCTACCAGTCGCGTCGCGACCGCGACCGCATCAACAAGGCGGTCATGGCGGATCCCCGGCTCAAGTCGATGATGGATCCGAAGCGGATGCCTTTCGACGGCAAGCGCATGTTCTGGGGCGGATTCAAATCGCTGGTTCGCGTGTAATTCGGCGCGTCCGCGTCAACCGGGAGGCAATGACAAATGTTTGCTAAATCACGCCGGCTGGCCCGGACCTGGCCGTTCCTTGCAGCACTGCTGTTGGCGGCATGCGCGTCGATGCCGAGCCACGATCCGCTGGAAGTCAGCGTGGCAGGAATCGAGTCAATGCCCGGCGAGGGCATGGAGCTGCGCCTGCTGGTCAAACTGCGCGTGCAGAACCCCAACGACGCACCGGTCGACTACGACGGCGTGGCGCTCGACCTGGACGTCATGGGCCGCGATTTTGCCAACGGCGTCAGCGATCAGGCGGGCACCGTTCCGCGCTTCGGCGAAGCGGTCCTGGCAGTGCCGGTGACGGTCTCATTGATGCGCATGGCGCGCCAGGTGCTCGGCATGCTCGACGGCAAGCCCGTGGACAAGGTCACCTATTCGATGAGCGGCAAGCTGCACGGCGCCTCGATGTTCGGCACGCAGCGATTCTCAACCAAGGGCGAATTCGACATACCGAAAGGCGAGCCGGCTGCCACGGCCGTGGATGCGCCCTGATCTCCGCACGCGCTACGCGAATGCCCAACGAACCCATCAAGCTCCTGCTGCCCGAACTCGAAGCCGAGGTGGTGGGCGAGGCGCTGGAGTTGTACCTGCGCGCACGGCCCGCGCCGCTCGATCACCGCTACGAATACCGGTATCGCGCCGCGCACGCCGTGCTCGAAGTCCTGCAGCGGACGCTGCCTGAGGAGGACGACCCGCTGCCGGCACGCCGCCGCCAGGCGATCGAGGACTGACCGGTGCAGTTCCCCGGGCCGGACCTGTCCGGCGCCGCGTTCGATTGAGCAGACCCCGCGAGGCCGACGATGACCGTGCTTTCGTTGTTCCCGACGCGTGTCTACCGCGCGAAGCTGCGGGCGTCCGGCTGGCGAGCGTTCAATACCCGGCTGCTGCACGAGTGCGAGCAATACCGTGCGGACGACGCGGCCGGACGCGCGTGGTCGAAGGACCGCTATCCGGGCGGCTACACCTCCTATGGTTCGCTGAACCGGATGCACACGCTGTCGCCGACGTTCGCGCTGCTCGGCAAGAAGCTGCAGCGGCACGTGCGGGCGTACGC
>JBAVJR010000240.1:0-7248 GCA_049687855.1 Steroidobacteraceae bacterium
TGGCGGATTGCGCACGTCCACCAGCCGCGTCCCGGCACGCGCCGCGGCGCGCACGAGCCGCGGCAACGACGCCAAGCGCGTGTGCAGGCCGCTCACGGCGTCGAGGCCGGCTGCGAGTGCCGCCTCGAGATCGTCCTGCCAATGATCTGGCAGCACGCCCCCGGTCGGCGCAACGCCCACGACGATCGAACCCGCGCCCTGGCGCGCGGCCTCAGCCGGGGACAGACGCGGCAGGTCGAGCGTGACCTTCGCGGCAGGATGCGACCACTCCCCGATCACGTCCTGGCCGCACCAGTCGCGCAGCCCGAAGGCTGTCTTGCAGTCCGACTTCAGGACGGCATCGCCGAGGTAGAGCAGGTAGGGTTTGCGCAGGACGAGCATGTGGGTCAAAGCCTGAAGTTCGGGGGAGCGTCGACGGTCAGGCCGTTCAAGGCTTGAACGCCGCACTGCGCAGGACGCGACCGGGACGCTTGCCGGTCACCGCGCCGTCTCTCACGACCCATTCGCCGCTCACCATCACGGCCGGAATGCCGAGCGGTGGCGCCACTGGATTCTCGACGGTGGAGCGGTCGATGACCGTGGCCGGATCGAACACGACGAGATCGGCGACGTAGCCAGGCGCGATGCGGCCACGATCCACGAGGCCCAGTTGCGCGGCCGGGAGACCGGTCATCTTGTGGATCGCCAGTGCCAGCGGCAGCAGCTTCTCCTCGCGCACGTAGTGCCCGAGGATCCTTGGAAAGGAGCCCGCGCCGCGCGGGTGCGCGCCGTGCAACTCGCCGTCGGTGCAGAACATGATCTGCGGGTGCGCGACGAACCAGCGCACGTCATCCTCACTCATCGAGGTGCCGAGCACGTTCACGTCCTGCTCGTTGGGTCCGTCCGCGCCGCCCGTGGTCCTGATGATGCGCATGTAGGCCTCGACCGGCGTCACGCGCCAGTGCGAGGCGATCCCGGCGAGCGTCTTGCCGGCGAGCGCTGGCTCGGGTGCATAGTTCACGATGCGGATGTTCTGCGCGCCGCCATTCTCGGCCAGCGCCTGCTCGACCTTCTGCGGATTGAAGTAGTCACGGTCGGACACGATCACGCGAATCGTCGAGTGCCAGAACGTGTAGGGATACACGTCAGCCTTGAGGTCGACGCCTTCCCGCCGCGCGCGCTCGAAGTACTCCGGCATGCGCTTCGCTGCCTGGTGCCAGACCGACGTCGAGCCCATCTTGATGTGGGTGATCTGGACCGGCAGCTGCGCTTCGCGGCCGATGCGCAGCACTTCGTCGAACGAATCGAAGGTGCGACTCGCTTCGTCGCGGACGTGGCTGATGTAGAAGCCCCGGGCTTCGGCCGCGACCCGGGCCAGGTCGATGACTTCCTCGGTGGTGGCGAAGTGCGCTGCTTCGTATTCGAGGCCGGTCGACAAGCCGAACGCCCCGGCCGCCAGTTCCCGCGCGAGCAGTGTCTTCATCTGCGCGAGTTCCGCGGGCGTGGAGGGGCGATAGAGGTCCTTGCCCATCACCTGCCCGCGAATCGTCGCGTGGCCCGCCATGCTCGCGAGGTTGATCGCGGGTGGATTGGCGCCCAGCCCGGCGAAATAATCGCGCAGCGGAAACTTCGAATCGCCATCCTGCCCCACGAGGATCGTGGTGATGCCCTGCCTGGAGACCGCCGCAGCGTCGAGGTCGTCGACGAGGTCGCCGTCGCCATGGCTGTGCATGTCGATGAAGCCGGGCGCAAGCGCGAGCCCGCGCTGGTCGAGCACCGTCTCGCCGTTCTTCGGCTGCAGGTGCGGGGCGATGGCGACGATGCGCTCGCCCTCGATGCGCACGTCGCCGCGCAGCGGCTCGCTGCCCGTGCCGTCGTAGACGACGATGTTCGTCAGCAGCACGTCGGCGGCCAGCAGCCGGCTGGAGCCGAGCAGCAGAGCGGTCATGAGGACGGAACTGGTCATGCGCATGTCAGCCACCGGGCAGGTCGGGTGCCGAGATCATACCTGCGGAACCGGCAAGACTCCGCTAGAGCCAGTTCCGGCGCCGGAACACGAAGAACAACCCGCTGCAGATGGCGACGCTCAGCGCGACGATCCCCGCGAAGGCCAGCGGGCTGTGTGCGCCCGGCAGGCCGACGTTCATACCGTAGACGCTCGCGATCAGGGTGGGCACCGCCAGCATGATCGTGACCGACGTCAGGACCTTCATGACCGAGTTCAGGTTATTGGAAACGATCGACGCGAATGCATCCATCATGTCGCTCAGCACGTGGTCGGCAATCTCGACCATCTCGATCGCCTGGCGCAGTTCGACGCGCACGTCGTCGAGCAATTCCTGGTCCTGGTCGGCCCAGCGCAGGGTCGGCACGCGCTGCAGGCGCTCCAGCACCAACTCGTTCGCCTTCAGGCCGGTCGCGAAGTAGGTCAGGCTCTTCTGGAATTCGAGCAGGCCGAGCACCTCCTCGTTCCGGAGCGAGCGCTTGAGTTCGTTCTCCAGGCCCTCGACACCGGCATTGATCTCGCGCAGGCCTCGCAGGCAGGCGTCTGCCAGCTGCCAGAACACGCGCAGGACGAATTCAGTGCCACGATCCGTGGCCAGGCCCGGCACTTTGCCATCCAACAGCGGTTGCAGAAACGGCGTAGTTGCCTGGCTGAGGGTGACGATACCCTGCGGAGTGAGAAACACGCTGAGCGGCAGGGTCCGCCACGGTGGTCCAGTCGCCTCATCGCGCCGCAGCGGATAATTCATCACGACCAGCACGCATTCGCCGGCATGCTCGACGCGCGGACGTTCATCGATGTCCGACACATGGTCGAGCAGCGGGCCAGGGACACCGAACTCACGCACGATTGCCAGGTCGGCTGCCGTGGGTTGGGTGACGTGCAGCCAACAGCCGGCGGACGGGGCGGTGGGCCGCGCCAGTCCAGCACTCGCACTGCGCCGGATTTCGAGCATGCGGTCAGCCCTTGGGCTGCTTCACCGGTCGTTTCCAGCCATCGAGCGTCAGCTGCTTGCTGCGCTCGAGCGTGAGCTTGTCGTCTGGCGTGTCCTTCGTGATGGTCGAGCCGGCGCCGATCGTGGCGCCCGCACCGATCTTCACCGGTGCTACCAGCATCGCGCCGGAGCCGATGAAAGCGCCCGCCCCGATCTCAGTGCGCCACTTGTTCACGCCGTCGTAGTTGCACGTGATGGTGCCGGCGCCGACGTTCACTTTCTCGCCGACCGTCGCATCGCCGAGGTACGTCAGGTGGTTGGCCTTGGCACCGCGATGCAGTTCGGACTTCTTCACCTCGACGAAATTGCCGACGTGCACCTCCTCGTGCAGGACGGCGTCCGGTCGCAACCTTGCAAAAGGCCCGACGATCGCGCGTGCGCCGACCTTCGCCCTGTCGAGCACGCAGTTGGCGTGAATCTCGGCGTCGTCGCCGATCTCGCTGTCGCGGATCACGACGTTGGGACCGATTCGCACGCGGTGACCGAGCTGCACCGCGCCCTCGAACACAACGTTGACGTCGACGTGCACGTCGCGGCCGACGCTGACCGGACCGCGCGCATCGAAGCGGGCTGGATCGACCAGCGTCACGCCCTGCAACATGAGTTCGGTCGCCCGGCGCTTGCGGTACACCGCCTCGACTTCGGCGAGCTGCACCTTGTCGTTGACGCCTAGCACTTCGTCTTCGTCGTCCGCCAGGATGGCGTTGACCTTAAGGCCCGCCTTCGCCGCCATCACGACGACGTCCGTCAGGTAGTACTCGCCCTGGGCGTTGTCGTTGCGCAGCTGCGCCAGCCACTCTCGCATTCGCTTGGCGGAGGCGGCCATCAGGCCAGTGTTCACTTCGTCGAGCGCGCGTTCCTTCTGGTTCGCGTCCTTGTGCTCGACGATGCGCGCAACCGTGCCCGCCCGGTCACGCACGATGCGGCCGTAGCCCGTGGGGTCTTTCATACGCACGCTCAACACGCCGAGCGCTGCGCCATCGGCTGCGGCGTCGATGAGTCGTTGCAGCGTGGATGCCTGCGTGAGGGGTACGTCGCCGTAGAGCACCAGCACCAGGTGGTCGTCGGGTATCCCCGGCATGGCCTGCCGCACCGCGTGCCCGGTGCCGTGCTGTTCTGCCTGCAATACCCAGGTGACGTCCTCGCTCGCGAGCGCATCACGCACGCGTTCACCGCCGTGACCGTAGACCACGTGGATGTCGCTGGCCGAGAGCTCGCGCGCAGTGTCGATGACGTGCTTGAGCAGCGGGCGGCCCGCGACCGGTTGCAGGACCTTTGGCAGGTCCGATTTCATGCGCTTGCCCTGGCCGGCGGCCAGGATCACGACTGAGATGGGCATTGAGGGATCCGGGTACGGCGTTGACCGCATTGTACCGGACCGCTGGACGGAGCCCGAAAGCGGGCTCGATGCACCCCCGCGAGCTCCGGGCTCGCAGGGGCACGGCGGGTTTCCCTCAGGCCGCCCGACTGATGCTGCTTAAGGCGCTGCTACCGGCGCGAAGTTCGCGTGCACCAGCATCCACTTGCCGTTCATCTTCGCGTACACACGCGTCGATTTCGCTGCAGTTGGGCTCGTCTTGCCGTCTTTATCCTTGCTGACGCCGACGAAGTTGTAACTCAGGATCGCGGCGTCGCCGTACACCTGGACTTTTGGGTTGACCATGTCGCCAGCGAGTGATTTCGATCCGTCAGAGCCAGTCGCCTCGGCGAGGCGATCGCTGAGGGCCTTGCCGTCGATCCGCGTCGGGTAGTCCTGGTTGAACTCGGTGTAATCGTCGGCCGTGGAGGCGGACTGATCCGCGACGCTCTTGCCGGCCACTTCAGCCGTCCATTGCGCCCGCGCGAGTGCCATGATTTCGGCTGCAACTTTCGGGTCGTCCCCCGCGAATGCCTGGCCAGAAAGCAGCAGTGCGCCTACCATCACGGACCTGATCAGCGAAGTCTTCATCTGTGTTCCCCTGCGGTTGGATATTGCACCGTGCTGCGGCCGAACGAGTCGCGTCGCGCACCGTGGAAGAACCCGTATAACAGGCGGTGCCTGGGCGATAAAGGTAGGCTGCAGCAAGAATTGCCGCGTTTAGCGCTGTGCGCGCGCTGCCGTATTGCGTCGCAACATCACGCCAGCCGTGGTGTGCATCCTCCGGCACCGTGGGGTAGTATTTCCTCGTGTCGAACAAGGCGCAATTCAGCGTCGCGACAGATCACAAACAAAGGAATCAAGATGAGAATCAAGACTCGTGCGCTCGGCGCACTCGCAGGACTGTTTTCGTTTGTCGCCTTGGCGGGAGCCACGCAGGCGGCAGACCGCCCCTATACGGAAGGCCCGGTGTCGACGGTCTCCTCGATCAGGACCGCGCCCGGCATGTTCCAGACCTACATGAAGTACCTCAGCACGACCTACAAGTCGCTGATGGAGGAGCAGAAGAAGGCGGGCATCATCCTCGACTACGCGATCTACCAGACGACGCCGCGTGACGCGGACGATCCGGACCTCTACCTGGTCGTGACGTACAAGGACATGGCTGCGCTGGACGGCCTCGCCGACCGCACCGAGGCGATCCAGGCGAAGTTGATTGGCACGCAGGATCAGCGCGATGCGGCAGCCATCGACCGCGAAAAGATGCGGAGGCCGGTCGGCCAGCAGATGATGCGCCAGCTGATCCTCAAGTAAGCGCGCTTCGTTCGCACAAGAGAGAAGGGCCCGCTTCATGCGGGCCCTTTTCTTTGTCGAACCACGCAGCCGTCAGTGCCCTCGGGCCCCCGCCCGCCCCTGCAGGGCGACCTATCCCGCTGAAGCGGGAGAGCTGGAAGCGGGAGACTTACCGGTTCTTGCGCAGCTTCTGGATCGCCTGCAGCTGCGCCGACAACGCGGAGAGCTCGGCCTCGACGCTCGCGATCTCCTGCTTCTCGCTGCGCGCGCGCAGCGCCTCCTCGGCCAGGCGCTTGGCTTCGAGCACTTTCGCCTCGTCGAGATCGGCGGCGCGAATCGCCGTGTCCGACAGGACGTTGATGTGGTCGGGCTGCACTTCGAGAAAGCCGCCCTGCACGTACACCATTTCTTCTTCCGCCTGGCCTGGCACCTTGATGCGCACGACCCCGGCCTTGATCTGCGTGATCAGCGGGGCGTGACGCGGGTAGATGCCCAGCTCGCCAGCGATGCCCGGCAGCACGACGAACTCGGCTTCACCCGAGTAGATGGATTCTTCGGCGCTGACGACGTCAATTCGAATGGTGGCCATATTGATACCCGCTACTGCAGCGTCTTCGCCTTCTCGACGGCCTCTTCGATCGCGCCGATCATGTAGAACGCCTGCTCGGGCAGGTGGTCGTACTCCCCGTTCACGATCGCCTTGAAGCCGCGGATCGTGTCCTTCAGATGCACGTACTTGCCCGGGCTGCCGGTGAACACTTCGGCGACGTGGAACGGCTGCGACAGGAAACGCTGGATCTTGCGCGCCCGCGACACTGCCAGCTTGTCTTCCGGCGACAGCTCGTCCATGCCGAGGATCGCGATGATGTCGCGCAATTCCTTGTAACGCTGCAGCACGGCCTGCACGGAACGAGTCGTCTCGTAGTGCTCTTCGCCGATGACGTTCGGGTCGACCTGGCGCGACGTCGAGTCGAGCGGGTCCACGGCCGGGTAGATGCCCAATGATGCGATGTCGCGCGAGAGCACCACGGTCGCGTCGAGGTGGCCAAACGTGGTCGCCGGCGACGGGTCGGTGAGGTCGTCCGCGGGGACGTACACGGCCTGGATCGAGGTGATCGAGCCGACCTTGGTCGAGGTGATGCGTTCCTGCAGGCGGCCCATTTCCTCGGCCAGCGTCGGCTGGTAGCCCACGGCCGAAGGCATCCGGCCCAGCAGCGCGGACACTTCGGTGCCGGCCAGCGTGAAACGGTAGATGTTGTCGACGAAGAACAGCACGTCGCGGCCTTCGTCGCGGAACGACTCGGCGATGGTCAGGCCGGTCAGCGCGACGCGCAGGCGGTTGCCCGGCGGCTCGTTCATCTGGCCGAACACCATCGCCACTTTCGACTGGCTCAGGTCTTCCTGCACGATGACCTTGGCGTCCGACATCTCGTGATAGAAGTCGTTGCCTTCGCGGGTGCGCTCACCGACGCCGGCGAACACCGACAGGCCCGAGTGCGCCTTGGCGATGTTGTTGATGAGCTCCATCATGTTGACGGTCTTGCCGACGCCGGCGCCGCCGAACAGGCCCACCTTGCCGCCCTTGGCGAAGGGGCAGATCAGGTCGATCACCTTGATGCC
>JBAVJR010000241.1:0-7750 GCA_049687855.1 Steroidobacteraceae bacterium
GCGCCGCCGCGCTGACGCTGGGCGATCGTGCAACCATCTCGAACATGGCGCCGGAGTACGGCGCGACGGCGGCGATGTTCTTCATCGACGAGCAGACAATTTCGTACCTGAAACTCACCGGACGCGAAGACGCGCAGGTGAAGCTGGTCGAAACCTACGCGAAGCACACCGGGCTGTGGGCCGACAGCCTGCGGACCGCCGTGTACGAGCGCGTCCTGCAGTTCGACCTGTCGAGCGTCGTGCGCAACATGGCGGGTCCGTCCAATCCGCATGCGCGCGTCGCGACGAGCGATCTCGCCGCCAAGGGCATCGCGGGGGCCTGGCAGGACGAGCCAGGCAAGATGCCCGACGGCGCCGTGATCATCGCGGCGATCACCAGCTGCACCAATACCAGCAATCCGCGCAACGTGATTGCGGCCGGACTCCTGGCGCGCAACGCGAACCGGCTGGGCCTGCAGCGGAAGCCCTGGGTGAAGAGCTCGCTCGCGCCCGGTTCCAAGGCCGTCGCGCTGTACCTCGACGAAGCGCAGCTGACCACGGAACTCGAGCAGCTCGGCTTCGGCGTCGTCGCGTTCGCGTGCACGACGTGCAACGGCATGTCGGGTGCACTCGATCCGCAGATCCAGCAGGAAATCATCGAGCGCGACCTGTATGCGACCGCCGTGCTCTCGGGCAACCGCAACTTCGATGGCCGCATCCATCCTTACGCGAAGCAGGCGTTCCTCGCTTCGCCGGCGCTCGTGGTGGCCTACGCCATCGCGGGCACCATCCGCTTCGACATCGAGAAGGACGCGTTCGGCACCGATGCAGCCGGCAAGCCGATCCTGCTCAAGGACCTGTGGCCGTCCGACGCGGAGATCGACGCCGTCGTTGCGTCGAGCGTGAAGCCGGAGCAGTTCCGCAAGGTGTACGAGCCGATGTTCAAGATCAGCGTCGAATCCGGCCCGAAGGTGAGCCCGCTGTACGACTGGCGTCCGCAGAGCACGTACATCCGTCGGCCGCCGTACTGGGAAGGCGCGCTGGCCGGTGAGCGCGCGCTGCGAGGCATGCGACCGCTGGCGGTGCTCGGCGACAACATCACGACCGACCACCTCTCGCCGTCCAACGCGATCATGCTGGACAGCGCGGCCGGTGAGTACCTTGCAAAGATGGGATTGCCGGAAGAAGACTTCAATTCCTACGCGACCCATCGCGGCGATCACCTGACGGCGCAGCGCGCCACCTTCGCCAATCCCACGCTCAGGAACGAGATGGCGGTCGTCGACGGCAAGGTGAAGCAGGGGTCGCTGGCGCGCATCGAGCCCGAAGGCAAGGTCACGCGCATGTGGGAAGCCATCGAAACCTACATGGCGCGCAAGCAGCCGCTGATCATCATCGCCGGCGCCGACTATGGCCAGGGCTCGTCGCGCGACTGGGCCGCCAAGGGCGTGCGGCTTGCGGGTGTGGAGGCGATTGCGGCGGAAGGCTTCGAGCGCATCCACCGTACCAACCTGGTCGGCATGGGCGTGCTGCCGCTCGAGTTCAAGCCGGGCGCGAACCGCAGGACGCTGGGCCTCGACGGGACGGAAACGTACGACGTCGCCGGCGAGCGCAAGCCGCGCGCCGACCTCACGCTGGTCATCCATCGCAGGAATGGCGAGCGGGTCGAAGTGCCGGTGACATGCCGGCTCGACACGGCTGAAGAGGCCTCGATCTACGCAGCGGGCGGTGTGCTGCAGCGCTTCGCCCGCGATTTCCTCGAGTCGACCAAGTGATGCACGCACCGCAGATCAGCATCCCCGCTACGTACATGCGCGGCGGCACCAGCAAGGGCGTGTTCTTCCGCCTGCAGGACCTCCCCGTTGCTGCGCAGACGCCGGGAGCGGCACGCGATGCATTGCTGCTGCGCGTGATCGGCAGCCCGGATCCCTACGGCAAGCAGATCGACGGCATGGGAGGCGCAACGTCGAGCACGAGCAAGACGGTCATCGTGTCGAAAGGCATGCGGTCCGACCACGACGTCGACTACCTGTTCGGGCAGGTCTCGATCGACAAGCCGTTCGTCGACTGGAGCGGCAACTGCGGCAATCTCTCGGCCGCGGTGGGGCCGTTCGCCATCAGCAACGGCCTCGTCGACGCCAGTCGCGTACCCAGGGACGGCGTTGCCATCGTGCGCATCTGGCAGGTCAACATCGGCAAGACGATCATTGCGCACGTCCCGATGACGAACGGCGCGGTGCAGGAAACCGGCGACTTCGAACTCGACGGCGTGACTTTCCCCGCCGCTGAAGTTCAGCTCGAATTCATGGACCCGGCCGCGGACGAGGAAGGTGCGGACGGCTCGATGTTCCCGACCGGCAATCTCGTCGACGAGCTCGAAGTGCCGGGCATCGGCACGCTCAAGGCCACGATGATCAACGCGGGTATCCCGACGATCTTCGTGAACGCGCACGCAATCGGCTACACCGGCACCGAACTGCAGGACGCGATCAACGGCGATGCGAAGGCGCTCGCGCTGTTCGAGACCATTCGCGCGCACGGTGCGATGCGCATGGGACTCATCAACCACCTCGACGAAGCGTCCCGGCGACAGCACACGCCGAAGGTCGCGTTCGTCGCCAGGCCCGCGGATTACATCGCGTCGAGCGGCAAGCGCGTCGCGGCCGCAGAGATCGACTTGCTGGTGCGCGCGCTGTCGATGGGCAAGCTCCATCACGCCATGATGGGAACCGCGGCCGTCGCGATTGGCACGGCGGCCGCGATCCCGGGCACGCTCGTGAACCTGGCGGCCGGTGGCGGTGCGCGAACGGCCGTGCGTTTCGGGCACCCGTCCGGCACCTTGCGCGTCGGGGCTGAAGCCACGCAGGTCAACGGCGAATGGACGGTGACCAGGGCGATCATGAGCCGCAGCGCACGTGTCCTCATGGAAGGGCGAGTGCGGGTCCCCGCAGCCTGATGGGCGTCGCCGCGCACGATCACGCGCCGCGCGCCGTCGCAGAAGCCGCGCGCCAGGCGGCATTCCTCGCGCTCATGGACGCGCTGGCGTGCGCGTTCAAGGCGCTGCAGGATTCCGCGTGCACGAGGCAGCTCGGCTCGCTCGTGCCCGGCGCAACGATGGCCTTTGGGGCGCGCGTGCCCGGCACGTCGCACCAGCTCGATCCGGTGCAGGCTGCGTTCAACATCGGCACGATGGCCAGCTGGCTGCAGGAGAACGATCCCGCGCTGGCAACGGTCGCCGGCGATCTCGCGGACAATCTCGGCGCGATTCTCGCGGTGGCAGACTACCGCGCCCGTAAAGCGATCGCTGAAGGCGCCAGTCCACCGCTGGTGCGCGACCTGCTCAGTGCCCTGGTTCGCGCCCATGAGCACGCGTCGCTCGAATGGGCTCGATGGGTGCGCGAGAGCGGGCCGGCAACCGCGGCGCAAGCCACCGATGCCACCGCGAGCGCCGCGGCGCGTTGTGCGCTGACGCGAATCGCATCCGCTGCTGCCGCAGCCTCGCTGCTGGGTGGAGCCGCAGATCACGTTACCGCCGCGGTCCTGATCGCACGTCGCGAAGCGCATCCAACCGGGCACCTGGGTACGGTGCCCGGCCTCGACGGGCACGAACGCTGGCGCATCGGCGACGCCACCAGCCGCGGAGTGCGCCTCGCGTTCTTCGCCCTGGCCGGGCCGACGGCACCCCGATCGCCAAGGCCGCCGAGTGACGAAGCCACCACGCAGCTTGCCGTGATGACCGAGCTCGAGCAGGCCTGGCGGACCGTTGCAGCAACACCAGGCCTCGCTAACCGTGTCCGCGATCGGTTTGGCGCGTCGGTGGCCGCCCACTTCCCGGCGGGGCAAGCCGGCAGAATCCTCGCGATGTTCGCGGACCGGGACCGCATCGAAGGCTTGCCAGTCAATGAGTTAGTGTCGGTGACGGTCCGGAACTGACGCCCGGTCCGGTCTGGAATGGTGATGTAGTTGACTACAACACCGCTACCCACCTAGGATGCCCCCAATCGAAGGCCGGCCCAGACCCGGCCCCGGAGGATCCACCGTGCTGCGCATCGACAACCTGACCCACGTCTACCCCAACGGCACGCGCGCGCTCGACGGCGTCACGCTGCAGTTTCCACGCGGGATGTTCGGCCTGCTCGGTCCCAACGGTGCGGGCAAGTCCTCGCTGATGCGGTGCATCGCGACGCTGCAGATCCCGACCCAGGGTGCGATCCGTTTCGGCGACGTCGACGTGCTGAAGGACCCGGACGCGTTGCGCCGCACGCTCGGTTACCTGCCGCAGGACTTCGGGGTGTACCCGCGCGTCACCGCGCTCGACATGCTCGATCACCTCGCGGTGCTCAAGGGCTTTCCCCACGCCAGGGAGCGCCGCGAAACCGTCGACGCCCTGCTGCAGCAGGTGAACCTGTGGGACGTCCGCAAGAAGGCGCTCGCCGGGTTTTCCGGCGGCATGCGCCAGCGTTTCGGCATCGCGCAGGCACTGCTCGGCCGACCGCAGCTGATCATCGTGGACGAGCCCACCGCCGGCCTCGACCCCGAGGAACGCAACCGGTTCCTGAACCTGCTGGCCGAGATCGGCGAGAACGTGGTCGTGATCCTCTCGACTCACATCGTCGAAGACGTCGCGGACCTCTGCCCGAACATGGCCATCATCGCCAGCGGCCGGATCGTGAAGACGGGTGCGCCGCTCGAACTGATCGCGTCGATGGCCGGCCGCATCTGGCGCAAGACCATCGCCAGGAACGAACTCGACGCGCATCGCCACGACCACGAAGTGATCGCCACGCGACTCTTCGGCGGCCGCACCGTCATCCACGTGCTGGCCGATGCGAGTCCCGGCGCCGGCTTCGAGCCGATGCAGGGCGGACTCGAGGACGTGTACTTCTCGACACTGGCCGGCACGCGCCGCCAGGCGGCCTGAGTCGCGCCATGTTCAAGTCCGTCGCTGCCTTCGAGCTGCGTTACCAGCTCAAGTCGCCCGCGTTCTGGGTGACATTCGCCATCTTCCTGCTGCTCACGTTCGGCGCCGTTGCGTCCGACAACGTGCACATCGGTTCGGGCGGCAACGTCTGGAAGAACTCGCCCTTCGCCATCGCGCAGACGCTCATGATCATGACCGTCTTCTCGATTTTCATCCTGACCGCGTTCGTCGCCAACGTCGTGGTGCGTGACGACGAGACCGGGTTCGGCCCGATCATTCTTTCGACGCGCCTCTCGCGCTTCGACTACCTGTTCGGCCGGTTCACCGGGGCACTGCTCGCCGGTTGCCTGCTGTTCCTGAGCGCGCCGCTCGGCATGATCATCGGCGCCGCGATGCCGTGGCTCGACCCCGAGGTGCTCGGGCCGTTCAACCTGTCGCACTACGGCTACGTCTACCTGCTCCTCTGCGTGCCGACGCTCTTCGTCACTGGCGCAGGGTTCTTCGCCATCGCGACGGCCACGCGCTCCATGATGTGGACCTACGTCGGCGTCATCGTGTTCCTGGTGCTCTACCTGGTTGCGACGAGCTTCCTGTCGCGCCCCGAGTTCATCAACACCGTCGCGCTGGTCGATCCGTTCGGGCTCGGCGCCTACGACCAGGCCACCCGCTACTGGACGGCCGCGGAGCGCAACACGCAGATTCCCGACTTCGCCGGGTACATCCTCTGGAACCGCATGTTGTGGCTGGGGATCGCGTTCGCGCTGCTCGGGCTGGCCTGGGCGATCTACTCGCGCGCGGCGAAAGGCAGTCGAGTCGTGGCCGGCAAGGCGCCCGACGCGATCGACGACCAACAGCCGGCAAGAGCCTTCGGTGCCGCGGCGGTGCCGGCCGTGCAGGCGGAGCGCTCAAGCGCTGCGGGCTGGAGCCAGCTCTGGGCGCTCGCCAGGTTCGACGTGGCGGCCGCGATCCGCAGCCCGGCCTTCATCGTGCTGCTCGGCATCGGCTTCGTGAACTCGCTGGGCTCGCTCTGGTACGCGGACGAGTTCTACGGCAACACGATCCATCCCGTCACGCGGGTGATGATCGAAGCGCTGCAGGGCGCGTTCACGATCATCCCGCTGATAATCGCGATCTATTACGCGGGCGAACTCGTCTGGCGCGATCGCGACCGCCGCATGCACGAGATCGTCGACTCGACGCCGGCGCCTGACTGGGCCTTCGTCGTGCCGAAGATCCTGGCCATCTCGATCGTGCTGTTCTCGACGCTGGCGGTGAGCGTGCTCGCGGCCGTCGCCGTGCAGGCGCTCAAGGGCCACTTCGACTTCGAGGCGTCCAAGTACCTCGCGTGGTACATGCTGCCGACGACGGTCAATGTCGTGCTGTTCGCGGTGCTCGCGATCTTCATGCAGACCGTGGTGCCGCACAAGACCCTCGGCTGGATGCTGATGCTGCTGTACGTGGTCGCCCAGGTCACGCTCGACCGCCTCGGCTTCGAGCACAACCTTTATCAATACGCCGGCACGCCTGTCACCCCGCTCTCCGACATGAACGGACAAGGTGATTTCGGCCGCATTGCCTGGTGGTTCCAGACCTACTGGTCCGCCGCGGCTGTCCTGCTCGCCATCTTCGCTTACGGCCTCTGGCGTCGCGGCATTGGTGCACCGCTGAAGACCCGGCTCATGCGCTTACCGCGCAGGCTCGGCGGCACACCTGGGCTCATCGCCGCCGCGGCGTTCGTGACGATGGGAGTTCTTGGCGGCTGGATCTACTACAACACCAACGTCCTGAACGACTACACCACGCGGCTGAGCCGCGAGCGCGAGCAAGCCGATTACGAAAAGGCACTGATCGGCTATGAGGTCGTGCCGCAGCCGCGCATCACGGACGTCAAGCTCGCCGTGGACCTGTATCCCGCCGAGCCGCGCGCGGTGACTCGCGGCAGTTACGTCATCCAGAACCGCACCGGCAAGCCGCTCGACCGGGTGCACGTGCGCTGGCTCAAGCCGCTGCAAATGACGATGCTCGAGGTGGAAGGCGCGACGCTCGAGACCGAGCATGTCGGCCAGGATTACCGGATCTACCGCTTCGAGCACCCGCTCGCGCCGCTCGAGACGCGCACGATCAGGTTCGAGACGTTGCGGGAACAAAGAGGCTTCCGCAATTCCGAGAACGAGCGGCGCATCGTCGACAACGGAACCTTCCTGGACAACACCGAGATCGCGCCGCTGCTCGGCATGGACCGCAACGGCGTGCTGCAGGACCGGGCCAAGCGCCGCAAGTACGGGCTGCCGCCAGAACTGCGTCCGGCGAAGCTCGAGGACGAGAGCGCACGCAATTTCAACGGGCTGCGGCACGACAGCGACTGGGTGAATTCGGACATCACGGTGTCCACCACGGCGGATCAGATCGCGATCGCGCCCGGGTATCGTGAGTCCGACACCGTCGCGAACGGCCGCCGCACGACCCGCTATCGCAGCGACGCGCCGATCAACAACTTCTTCTCGGTGCAGTCGGCGCGGTATGCAATCACGCACGACCGCTGGCAGGACGTCGAGCTCACCGTGTACCACGACCCGGCACACGCCTATAACGTGCCGCGCATGAATACGGCGATGAAGGCGTCGCTCGACTACTTCACCAGCCACTTCAGCCCTTTTCAGTTCCGCCAGGTGCGTATCCTCGAGTTCCCGAACTACGCGCAGTTCGCGCAGTCGTTCGCGAATACGATCCCCTACTCCGAAGGCATCGGCTTCATCGCGGACTACCGCGACCCCGAGAAGATCGACATGGTCACCTACGTCACGGCGCACGAAGTCGGGCACCAGTGGTGGGGTCACCAGGTGATCAGCG
>JBAVJR010000242.1:0-8467 GCA_049687855.1 Steroidobacteraceae bacterium
CGACGGGCCACCCTGATCGGAATTACAGGCGGGGCCGGGCTCCACGGGGACCACGATGACGACTGACGAGAGCAAGGTGGTGATGGTCACGGGCGTGTCCTCGGGCTTCGGACAGGCGATCGCTGCCGAACTGCAGGCGCGCGGGCATCGCGTCTTCGGCACGACCCGGCGCGCGTCAGCGACGGCACCGTCCGGCTGCTCGCTCGTCACGCTGGACGTGGACGACGAGGCGTCGGTCACGGCGGCAGTCGCGGCGGTGCAGCGCCAGGCCGGCCGCATCGATGCGCTCGTCAACAACGCGGGCTTCGGCCTTGCCGGCGCGATAGAGGACACGTCGGTCGAGGAAGCGCGCCGCCAGTTCGAGACGAATTTTTTCGGCATGCACCGGATGTGCCGCGCGGTGCTGCCGCAGCTGCGTGCGCAGCGCTGCGGACGCATCGTCAACATGAGTTCGCTCGGCGGACTCGTCAGCGTGCCCTTCCAGGCGATGTATTGCGCGTCCAAGTTCGCGGTCGAGGCCTACACCGAGGCGCTGCGCATGGAGGTGCGGCCGTTCGGCATTCACGTCGCCATGGTCGAGCCGGGAGACTTCGCCACTCGTTTCACGGCGAACCGGCTCATGACCGCGGCCGCGACTTCGCCGCATTCGCCATATGCCGAGCGCTGCGCGACGGCGGTGCGGCGCATGGGCGAGGACGAATCCGGCAATCCGGACGTCGCACCGGTGGTGCGCGCCGTCGTGAAGGCGGTCGAGGCAGCCCGGCCGCGCCTGCGCTATCCGGCCGCGAATGCGCTGCAGCGCACGCTGGTCGCGCTGCGGCCGCTGCTGCCGCAACGGCTGTTCGAGCACCTGGTCATGGACAACTACAGGATCCGCTGAGAGCGCCGCCAGAGGAAGTGCCGCTGGCGCCGGGGGCCGGGATCACTCCCTGCGTTCCGTCCCGGCGGCGTCGTGCGGTTGCGAGGACTGCATCTGCTCCACCCGCTCGATCACCGCCAGCATCCTTGCGGCCATCAGGTGAAACCTGTCTTCTCCCGGCTCGCCCGGCGTGTGGTCGGGAAAATTGCGTCGCGTGCGATGGATCCAGTAAGTATCCGAGGGAACCTGGCCCGGGAACCCTGCCTCGAGCCGTTCCTTGCCGAGCAGGTAGCCCAGCAGGCCGCCCCACGTCGCGGTCGGATTGTCGGAGTCCCAGCCGGCCAGCGCACCGATCTGCACCGTGCGCCGGAAGTCGGCGTTGCCGTAGAACAGGCTTACCAGGCTCGCTGCGAAATTGATGCCGGCGTCGAACGACTTCCGATAGACGTAACCGTCGTGACTCTGCCGCTGGTAGCGCTGGTAGACCGCGTCGCGCGTCGACTCCCAGTCGGACTTGTCCGGGTTGGCCTGGTAATGACCCCACACGAAGTCGAACATCTTCGCCGGATAACCAGCGTGCGGCAGGTACGACCGCGCCGCATGCGCAAGTGCCTGCAACTGCGGGCCGAGCGGCTGCGTCGCGTCGACGGTAGCCGCGAGCGCGTGCATCGTGACGTAGAACCGCGCGATGTCGGCCGCTTCCGCGCATGCCGTCGTGCGGATCGGCAGCTCCGCCAGGCGCCACGCGACGTCGGGCCGGCCGGGCGCCAGCAGGCCGAACAGCTCCGTCGTCAGCTGCGCGTCGATCATCGTGCAGTCTGGATTCGCGGCCGGGTCGCTCGTGGCCGGCGGCAACTCGCCCTGCAGCATGAGCTCGAGGGCGCGCTCGTTGGACACCCAGAGGAAGTTCTCGCGCTCCTTGCCGCCGTCGGGGATCGGCGCGTCGGCATTGCTGTAGATGTGCCTGATCCAGCCGTCCCTGATTTCCCGGGCCGACAACAGGGGGCTGGCATGCTCGCTCATGAGGTGCAGGTACAGGTACTCCATGTCGCTGTCGTCGTCAGCGCCCCACGGCTGGCCACGGGCCAGTGAATAGAAGTCGATCGTGCGGCTGTGCGGCACGTACAGGCCCCAGATGTTCCTGTGGTCGCGCGTGCCCCAGTCGGCATCGGTGTAGAACGGCGGTTCGACGCGGTCCATCTCGGTGATCAGGCCGGTCCAGTTCGCGAGCGAGAGGCCGAGCCAGAAGCCTTCCAGCTGCCCGATGGCCGGCGTCGGCGCAAAGCCGTCGGCCGTGGGCAATGGATCGGCTGGGGCGACGCCGGCGCACAGCAACACCGCCAGGCCGGCCAGGACACGGCGCGCGAGCGTCGAAGTCATCCAGGGAGTCTCCAGTCGATGGCGCTGCAGGGCGGCGCAAGTATAGTGCTGCACTCCAGTTGCCGTCGTTCCCCGCGGCGACGTGCCCGGCGCGAATCTGTGACGCGTATCCGGCTGACCTTGGCGCGGCTGCGGTAGTTTCGTGCGTCCTTCATCGCGAACACGGGGAACTCATCCAATGGCGGCTGCACACGATCTCGTCTCCGACCGGGCCTCGATCCTGGGACCCACCCTGCGCTTCAAAGGCGAGCTGTCCACCGCGGAGGAGCTGGTGATCCACGGCCAGGTCGAAGGCATCGTTGGACCCACGCCGAAAGTGACGATCGGCCCCGAGGCCCACGTCAAGGCGAGCGTGAACGCGGACGTGATCATCGTCGAGGGCCAGGTCGAAGGCGACCTGAAGGCTGGGGTGTCCATCACCCTGCGGCCCAAGGCCCACGTGCGTGGCAACCTCGAGGCGCCGGTCATCAACGTTGCCGAAGGCGCGACATTCAACGGCGCCATCAAGATGGAGCCCCAGACAGCCGCGGCCAGTTCCATTCCGGGTCGCGCTCGCGAGGCGAGCCCGGTCCGTACGGGCACGGCCAACTGAGTGCATGGGGGACGCCGAGATGTGGAAACGCGAACGAGCCGAGCAGATCGACCTGGAGCAGGTCCTGACCGAATCGCCGGCCGTGGTGGCGCCGGCCGCGCGCCCGGTCACGCCACCGTCGACGCCCCTGGTCGAGGTCGCGGCGCAGCGCGCGTTCGCGCCCAAGGGCTCGACCCTGGGTGCGACCTTGCGCTTCAAGGGCGATCTGGTCGCCGACGAGGATCTCGTCATCCAGGGGCAGATCGAGGGATCCGTCCTGCACACCCGCAGCCTGACGATCGGCTCGCAGGGCCGGGTACACGGCGACATCCGCGCCCGGCGGATCATCGTCGAGGGGTTGGTCGAGGGGAACCTCTACGCCCTCGAGAAGGCGAGCCTGCGGCCCGGCGCGACCGTCCGCGGCGACATCTTCGCGGCCGAGATCGCAATCGACGAAGGCGCATGCCTGAACGGCCGCGTCGACATGGACAACGCTCCCGCCGTCCCCACCATCAAGGTCCCGCTGCCCGGCTCGATCGAGCCTGTCGCGGGCGAACTGTCCTCACCGCAAGCCGACGCGTTGCTGCGCGGTTCTTGAGCACGGTCCCCGCGGTTGCCGGGGCGGGCGAGTAACGACGCTTTCGTTGTTCTCCCCGCTGCAACTCCATAGAATCGCTGCCTGCCGCCAGCCAGTGACAAACTGGCAATGCGTGATCACTCATCCCGTTCAGGGCTGCGGAGAAGACGCTTACGATGAGTGAAGTCAACGCGCCCACTGGCACGCTGGACGCTGCGCTCGCCAATGCCGCGCGCCTGCTCGAGGCCTCCCCGGCCCTGGCCGCCGAACAGGCACTCGAGGTCCTCAAGGCGGTGCCGAATCATCCACCCGCCATGCTGCTGCTGGGCACCGCCCACCGCCGTGCGGGGAATCCGCTGGCTGCGCTCGAGGTGCTCGAGCCGCTGGTGAAGGCGCAAGCCAGTTGGGCTGCAGCGCACTTCGAGCACGGCCTGGCGCTTGCCGCCGCCGGCCGCGGCGACGAGGCCATCAAGGCCCTGCAGCAGACTGTCGGGTTGCAACCAAGACACACCAGGGCGTGGCTGGCGCTGGCCGATCATCTCGTGGCCACGGGCGATTCGCAGGGCGGTGATGCGGCCTACGCGCGCCACATCCAGTGTTCGGCGCAGGATCCGGCATTGCAGCAGTCGGCGGCAGCGATGCTGGCGAATGACATTCCGACGGCCGAGCGTCTGCTCAAGCATCGCCTGCAGCAGTTCCCGACGGACGTGCCCGCGATTCGCATGCTGGCGGAGGTCGCAATGCGCCTCGGCCGCAATGACGACGCCGCGAAGCTGCTGGAACGCTGCCTCGAGCTGGCGCCCGGTTTTGCGGCGGCGCGTTACAACTACGCCGTCCTGCTCCAACGCCGCAACGACCCGAGCGGCGCACTGGCGCAGGTGGAGCAGCTGCTCGAGACCGATCCCCACAACCCGAGCTATCGCAACCTCTGCGCCGTGATCCTGAGCAGGATTGGCGAATACGAGCGTTCCAGCCGCCTCTATGCCCAGCTGCTGCGGGAGTACCCGGCCAATGCCAGGATCTGGCTGAGCTACGGACACGTGTTGAAGACCGAGGGCCGCCAGGACGAGTGCATCGAGGCGTACCGCCGCAGCCTGGCCCACGATGCCGGGTTCGGCGAAGCCTACTGGAGCCTCGCCAACATCAAGACGTTCCGCTTCACCGCGGCTGACCTGTCCGCGATGCGTGCGCAGCTCGCACGCCCGGCGATCGACGACGTGAACCGCCTGCATCTCCATTTTGCGCTGGGAAAAGCCTGCGAGGACGCCGGCGACCACGCGCAGGCCTTCGAGCATTACGCAACAGCCAATGCCTTGCATCGAGCCGGCCATCCCTACGATGCCGACCTTAACTCCAACCGCGTCAGGCGCCTGAAGACCACGTTCACGCGCGCATTCTTCGGCGAGCGCGCCGGCTCCGGTTGCGACGCGCCCGATCCGATCTTCATCGTCGGCATGCCGCGTGCCGGCTCGACGCTGCTCGAGCAGATCCTGTCCAGCCATTCGGCGGTCGAGGGCACCATGGAGCTGCCCGAGATCATCTCCATGGCCAAGGAATTGCGCACCCAGGTCGATTCGCAGGAAATCGCGGTGTATGCCGAGGTGCTGGCCGCGAAGAGCGCCGGCGAACTGCGTGAGATGGGGGAACAGTACCTCGAGCGCACGCGCATCCACCGCAAGACCGATCGCCCGTTCTTCATCGACAAGATGCCCAACAACTTCCTGCACATCGGGCTGATCCAGCTGGTGCTGCCGCACGCGAAGATCATCGATGCGCGCCGGCACCCGCTCGGCTGCTGCTTTTCGAACTTCAAGCAGCACTACGCGCGCGGCCAGAATTTCAGCTACAGCCTCGCCGACATGGGCCGCTTCTACCGTGACTACGTCGAATTGATGGCGCACTTCGACGAGGTATTGCCGGGGCGCGTCCACCGTGTCTTCTACGAGCGGATGGTCGAGGATACGGAAGCGGAGGTACGCAGGTTGCTCGAGTACTGCGGGCTGCCTTTCGAGCCCGGATGCCTGCGTTTTTTCGAGAACGACCGCCCGGTGCGCACGGCCAGTGCGGAGCAGGTTCGGCGGCCCATCTACCGGGAGGGCGTCGAGCAATGGCGGCACTACGAAGCCTGGCTCGACCCCCTCAAGGAGGCGCTCGGTCCGGTGCTCGAGGCCTATCCCGCGATTCCCCGGTTCTGACCGGCGCCGGCCCGCGTTCCGGCGTCATTGTTGCGCCGCCGCGGCAACTTTGATTTCGGGTTGTTGTTGACTCGAATTTGCCTGTAGGTTAAATGCAACGAACAATTCACGGGAGGCTGATGATGCGAGGCACCAAGACGAAGGCTTTCACGCGCCGCGTTCCACGTACGCCGCTGGCGGCAGCGATCCTGCTGGCATGCCCTGTCGCCCTGCAGGCGCAGGATCGCGCCGGGCTCGAGGAAATCATCGTCACCGCGCAGAAGCGGTCAGAAGACCTGCAGGACGTTCCGATCAGCATCCAGGCCCTGGGTTCCGAGGCGCTCGACGAACTGAACGTCAAGAATTTCAAGGACTACGTGCAGATGCTGCCGACCGTGACCATGCAGCCGAGCCTCGGCGCCGGTGCAGGCTTCTCGGCCGTGTACATGCGCGGCATCGCGACCGGCAGCGACGGCCAGGCGACCACCTCGCAGCCCAGCGTCGGCATGTACCTGGACGAGCAGCCGATCACCACGGTGCAGGGCAACCTCGACGTCCACATGTACGACATCGCGCGCGTGGAGGCCCTCGCTGGTCCGCAGGGCACGCTGTACGGCGCGAGTTCGCAGGCCGGCACGATCCGCATCATCACCAACAAGCCGGACCCCTCGGCGTTTGCCGCGGGCTATGCCGTCGAAGGCAACATGGTTGACGAGGATGACGCGGGCTACGTGGTCGAGGGATTCGTCAACCTGCCGCTCACCGACAATGCGGCCATTCGACTCGTGGGCTGGTCGCGCTCCGACGCCGGCTGGGTCGACAACTTGAGAGCTACCCGCACCTTCTCGGCCGACGTCAGCACGCCCGACGACGACATCACCATCAACAATGACGGCCTGGCCAAGGACAACTACAACACCATCGACACGCTCGGCGGCCGCGCCGCCCTGCGCGTCAACCTGAACGATGACTGGGTCGTGACGCCGACCCTCCAGTACCAGAAACAGGAAGGCAAGGGCTCCTGGGGCGACGATCTCAACAACTTCATCGTGGGTGGCGACAATGACGTCGCGCATTTCCAGAAGGAATTCACCAACGACGAGTGGTACCAGATGGGGCTCACCATCGAAGGCAAGGTCGGCAACTTCGACCTGGTCTACTCGGGTAACTACCTCAGTCGCGACGTCGACGGCTCGTTCGACTACTCCGACTACTCGTACTTCTACGACAGCTACTACACGAGCGGTTATTTCTCCGGCCTGCACTTCGACAACAACGGCGATGCGATTCCACCCGTCGCGCGCTATACGAATAACGACGGCTACACCAAGCAGAGCCACGAGCTGCGGATCAGCTCGCCGCAGGACCGTCGCTTCCGCGGGTTGCTCGGGTTCTTCTGGCAGGAACAGCAGCACGATTTCCAGCAGAACTTCATGGTGGAAGGCCTCGCCGACGTCATGCTCATGAACTCCGGCGAAGCGAACATGAGCCGGTACGCGGACACCGTCTACCTGAACAGCGTGGACCGGGTGGACAAGGACCAGGCCGTGTTCGGCAGCCTGAGCTTTGACATCACGGATGCGCTGGAACTGACCGTCGGCGCACGTTTCTTCAAGCCGGAAGTGACGGTCAAGGGATTCTTCGGCTACGGACTCGGCTTCAACCCGGCCCGCGTGCCTGGATCGGGCGCCAGCGATGGACCGGACGAACCGGGTGATCCGGCCAACGGCGGCTCCGGCGCCTTCTCGCCGGTGGGCCAGGGCTGGTCGCGCAATGGCGAGTGGCGTTGCCCCTCTCAGGCGGACTACAAGGACGCGCCGTGCCTGAACGTCGACAAGGGCATATCCGAGAGCGAGCACATCGGCCGCGTGAACCTGACCTGGAAGGTCTCCGACGACCAAATGGTGTACGCCACCTGGTCGGAAGGCTACCGTCCCGGCGGCATCAACCGGAATCCCTTCGCCGGAAATTTCGTGTCGGACTTCCTGACCAACTGGGAGGCCGGCTGGAAGACCGTGTGGCTGGACAACACCGTGCAGTTCAATGGCGCGGTCTTCCTCGAGCAATGGGACGATTTCCAGGTGTCTTTCCAGGGCGCCAACGGCATCACGCAGGTGGCCAATGGCCCGACTGCGGAGGTCCTTGGCACGGAGTTGCAGGGACAGTGGGCGGTCACGGAGAACCTGCGCCTGTCAGCAGCACTTGCGTATTACGACACCGAGTTGCAGGACGATTACGCCAACTTCGACGCCGACGGCAACGTCACCGAGATCCTGGCTCCGAAGGGGAGTCCGCTGCCGATCACGCCCGAGTTCAAGGGCAACGTGATCGCCCGCTATGAATTCCCGCTGGGCAGTTTCGCGGCCAACGTACAGGGGGCGATCGCGTATGAAAGCAGCCGTCCGTCCGACCTGGATGTGGGGGACAACGAGATCCTGGGCGACATTCCGTCAAGCACGGTTTTCGACCTCAGCGCGGGCATTGCGCAGAACTCGTGGGCGATCGAGATGTTCATCCAGAACCTGACCAACGAAGATGCCCCGATGGCCATCAGCGTCGAGTGCGCAGTGGGTTTCTGCGGCGTTCAGCCGTACGGACTGCGCCTGCAGCCGCGCACCATCGGCATCAAGTTCTCGCAGGAGTTCTGATACCGGCGCGGCCCTGCAGCGAGCCTGCCGACAGGGAAGGCCCGCGGCGGGCCGGCGCGTTTTGCTGCGATTCGCCCCAGCCTGGCGGGACCTCAGCCGGTCACGAGGCGCAGGCGCTGCGTGCGGCCGGCCGCCTCGTCCGTGTCCAATCGGCGCAGCAGCTGCGCGATCTCCGCGGGCGGCCGCGGCTTGCTGAGAAAGAACCCCTGCACTTCGTCGCAATGCATGTCCTGCAGGGACAAGAGCTGCGCATGATCC
>JBAVJR010000243.1:0-7836 GCA_049687855.1 Steroidobacteraceae bacterium
GCCTTGAGCGGGTCCGCAAGCGAAATCAGCCCGATCGGGTGGCCATCGACTGCGACGACCACCACGGTCTGCCCGTGCTCGCGCAAGTGGCCGGCCGCGGTCACCAGCGAACCGGGATCGATACGCTCCGACTGCAGCAGCGCCTCGGTGCCGACCAGCACTTTGCGCAACTGCACCACGCCCGCGGCGCCCGCGCCTGGATAGGCTTCGAAACCGTAGCTGCGGCCCAGGCGCAGGCCGCGCCCGAGCGCATGACGCACGATCGCCCGACCCAGCGGGTGTTCACTCGATTGTTCCAGGCTCGCGGCGAACCGGATCAGCTCGTTCTCGGGCACGCCATCGACGGGCAGCACCGTCACCACTTCGGGCCGGCCGCGCGTGAGCGTGCCCGTCTTGTCGAATACGAGCGTGTCGACGTGTTCGAGCCGCTCGAGGGCGTCCGCATTACGGAACAGCACACCGGCCTGGGCACCGCGGCCCATGGCGACCGTCATGGACATGGGAGTCGCCAGTCCAAGCGCACACGGGCACGCAATGATGAGGGTACTCACCGCGACGATGAGCGCGTACGCGAGCCGCGGCTGCGGCCCGACGCTCATCCAGACGATCGCGGCGAGGACGGCGATCGCGACGACGGCCGGCACGAACCACGACGACACGCGATCGGCCAGCGCCTGCACGGGCGCACGGCTGCGCTGCGCGTCGGCCACGGTCTGCACGATCTGCGCCAGCAGCGTCGCGCCGCCGACGCGGTCGGCACGCATGACGAAGGCACCCCCGCCATTGACGGTGCCGCCGATCAAGGCATCGCCCGACGCCCTGTCGACGGGGATCGATTCACCGGTGAGCATGGATTCGTCGACTGCGCCCGCGCCTTCGAGCACCGTGCCATCGACGGGAATCTTTTCGCCAGGCCGCACGCGCAGTGTGTCGCCGACATGCACGTGCGTAAGCTCGATTTCCGCCTCGGTGCCATCGGGCTCGATCCGGTGCGCCTTGCGTGGCACGAGGTCGAGCAACGCCCGCAACGCGGACCCGGTCTTCTGCCGTGCGCGCAGCTCGAGCACCTGGCCGAGCAGCACGAGCGTGACGATCATCGCGGCGGATTCGAAATACAGGCCCGCCGACTCGCCGTGTCGAAATGCATGCGGCACGACCTGCGGCAGCATCACCGCCAGCGCGCTGAAGCCATAGGCCACGGCGACGCCGAGCCCGATCAGCGTGAACATGTTGAAGCTGCGTGAGCGCAGTGAACTCCAGCCGCGCTGCAGCAGCGGCGCGCCGCACCAGAGCACGACGGGCGTGGCGAGCGCAAACTGCAGCCAGCCGCTGGCCGGGCCGGTCAACGCACGCGGCAACCCACCGAGCATGCCGCCCATTGCCAGTGCCAGGAGCGGCAGGGTGAATACCACCGCCCATCCGAACCGCCGCTGCATGTCGAGCAGTTCCGGATCGTCACCTGCCGCTGCCACCGGCACTGCACGCTCGAGCGCCATGCCGCATTTGGGGCACGTACCGGGGACGGCGCTCTCGACGCCGGGGCACATCGGGCAGACGTAGAGTGCCGCGCCTGGACCGAATGCTCGCGCGATCGGCACGGCATGCATTTCTGCTGCGGCGCCAGGCGCGTGGCAGCATGAATGCGCCGCGGTAGCTGGTGATGCCACTACGGGAGCAGTCTCGACGACCGGGGCTGCGGCAGACTTGCCGCAGCAGTCGTGACTAGCGGAACGATTGGACGGGGATTCCATCGGCGCATTTTAATCCTCCCGCGGCGCTCGTGGTCGCCAGATCGCGGCGTCAGCCGCCGCCTTCAGGCGGCCTCATCCCGGAGCTTCCAGCCGTTCAGCAGCAGGTACAGCGACGGAATGATCACCAGCGTCAGCACCGTGGCCGACACCATGCCGCCGACCATCGGCGCCGCGATGCGCCGCATGACGGCCGCGCCGGTGCCTGATCCCCACATGATGGGCAGCAGGCCGACGATGATCGTGATCACGGTCATCAGCTTCGGCCGCAACCGCAGCAGCGCGCCTTCGACGATCGCCTCGCGCAATTCACGTCGCGTCGGCTCCCGGCTCTCGGCGACCGCCCTGGCGCGTCGTTCAGCCCAGGCGTGCTCCAGGTACATGACCATCACCACTCCGGTTTCCGCCGCGACCCCCGCCAGCGCGATGAAACCGACGGCCGCCGCGATCGAGAGGTCGTAATCGAGCAGGTACAGCAGCCAGACGCCGCCGACGAGCGCGAAAGGCAGCGTGAACAGGATCAGGCCGACGTCGCGTGCATTGCGGAAATTGAGGTAGAGCAGCAGGACGATGATGCCGAGCGTGAGTGGCACGACCAGCTTCAGGCGCTCGACCGCGCGCTCCAGGTACTCGTATTGGCCGGACCAGCTCAGGCTGTACCCCGCGGGCAGCGCCAGTTCGTCCGCGATGCGCGCTTTCGCGTCATTCACGAAGCCGCCCAGGTCGCGATCCTGGATGTCGACGAAGACCCAGCCCGACGGGCGCGCGTTTTCGCTGCGGATCATTCCGGGCCCGTCGGCGATCTCGACTCGCGCGACGTCCGCCAGCGTCACGTTCGCCCCCGTGGGCGCCACGATCGGCAACTGTCGCAGCTTGTCGAGCGAATCGCGGAACTCCTGCGGATAGCGCAGGTTGATCGGGTACCGCTCGAGGCCCTCCACGGTGTAGCTGACTGTCATCCCGCCCACCGCACTGCCGACGATGTCCTGCACGTCCTTGATATTGAGCCCGTAGCGCCCGGCTGCCACCCGGTCGATGTCGATGTCGACGTACCGCCCCGTGGCAGTTCGCTCAGCGTAGACGGACGTCGTCCCCGGCACCGCCTTCATGATCGTCTCGATCTTCTGGCCAAGCTGCTGGATGGTCGCCAGGTCCGGACCCATGATCTTGATGCCGACCGGCGTGCGGATGCCGGTGGCGAGCATGTCGATGCGGGTCTTGATCGGATAGCCCCACGCGTTCGACACCCCGGGAAACTTCACCAGCGCGTCGAGTTCGGCCTTGAGTTTCTCCGGCGTCATGCCGTCCCGCCATTGATCGCGCGGCTTGAGCATGATCGTCGTTTCGAACATCTCGATCGGCGCCGGATCGGTGGCGGTCTCCGCGCGGCCGGCCTTGCCGAAGACCCGCTCGACCTCGGGCACCGTCTTGATCAGGCGGTCGGTCTGCTGCAGCAACGAGCGCGCGGCGTCGGTCGAGAGGCCGGGCAGCGTCGTCGGCATGTAGAGCAGGTCGCCCTCGTCGAGTTCCGGCATGAACTCGCTGCCGAGTCGCGAGGCGGGCCACAGCGTCGCGAGCACGAACAGCGTCGCGCCGACGGTCACTGCCCAGGGATGGCGCAATGCGACGTCGAGGAATGGCTTGTATGCCGCCGCGGCCACGCGGTTCACCGGGTTTGCATTCTCGGGCCTGATCCGTCCGCGGACGAGGTACCAGATCAGCACGGGCACGAGCGTGATCGAGAGCAGTGATGCCGCCACCATCGCGTAGGTCTTGGTATAGGCCAGGGGCGCGAACATGCGCCCCTCCTGCGCTTCGAGCGTGAACACGGGCAGGAAAGAGAGCGCCACGATCATCAGCGAGAAGAACAGCGAAGGCCCCACTTCGCGGCAGCCGTCGTAGATCGCTTCCATGCGCCGCGATTCGACCGGCTCGTGCTCGAGCTTCTTGTGCACGTTCTCGATCATCACGATCGCCGCGTCCACCAGGGTGCCGATCGCGATCGCGATGCCGCCGAGCGACATGATGTTGGCGTTGATGCCCTGCGCGTTCATCACGATGAAGGCCGACGCCACGGCGATCGGCGTGACGATCACGACGATCAACCCCGAGCGCAGGTGGAACAGGAACACGAAGCAGACCAGCGCCACGACCAGGAATTCGTCGAGCAGCTTGCCTTTCAGGTGATCGACGGCGCGCTGGATCAGCGCGGACCGGTCGTACGTCTCGACGATTTCGACGCCCTGCGGCAGGCCCGCGCGCAGATCGTCGAGCTTGGCCTTGACCCGCCGGATGGTGTCGCGCGCATTGTCGCCGTTGCGCATGACGACCACGCCGCCGACCGCCTCGCCCTCGCCGTCGAGCTCGCCGATGCCCCGGCGCATCTCGGGTCCGAGCCGCACTTCGGCCACGTCCCGCAGCAACACGGCCGTACCGTCCTTCGTCGCCATCACCGGAATGCGCTCGAGGTCGCCGATGCTTTTCACGTAGCCCGTGGCCCGCACCATGTACTCGGCTTCGGCCATCTCGACCACCGAGCCGCCAACTTCCTGGTTGCCCTCGCGGATCGCCTGCTCGACCATCATCAGCGAAATGCCGTAGCCGCGCAGGCGCAACGGATCCACGACCACCTGGTACTGCTTGACCATGCCGCCGACCGTCGCCACTTCCGCGACGCCGTCGAGCGCCTGCAGCTCGAACTTGAGGAACCAGTCCTGCAGGCTGCGCAGCTGCGCCAGGTCGTGACCACCGGTGCGGTCGACGAGCGCGTACTGGTAGATCCAGCCCACGCCCGTTGCATCGGGGCCAAGCGCGGGTCGCACGCCCTCGGGCAACCGCGCGGTCGCCTGGCTCAGGTACTCCAGCACCCGCGAACGTGCCCAGTAAGGATCCGTGCCATCGGCGAACAGCACGTTGACGAACGAGTCGCCGTAGAACGAGTAGCCACGCACCGTAGTCGCGCCTGGCACGGAGAGCAGCGCCGTGGTGAGCGGATACGTGACCTGGTCTTCGACGACTCGAGGTGCCTGGCCGGGATACGGCGTGCGCACGATGACCTGCACGTCGGAGAGGTCGGGCAGCGCGTCGACCGGGGTGCGCAGCACCGAATACACGCCGATGGCCGTGAGCATGAACGTGAGCAGCAACACCAGCGCCCGGTTCTCGAGCGAGGCACGAATGATCCTGTTGATCATGAGGGCGCCTCAGTGCGACGCGTTCGGATCGGGTTGTGCCGCCGGCGCCGGCGCAGTCGAGCCGTCATCGAGTCGATCGAGCCCCGCGCCCAGGTTCGCTTCCGAATCCAGCAGGAACTGCGCGGCCACGACGACGCGGTCACCTTCCTGCAGACCCTCGCGGATCGCGATACGGTCGCCGGCTTCGGCGCCCGCGACGACGTTGCGTGACGAGAACCGACCGTCACCGAGCGCAACCACCACGCGGTCGCGCGTGCCGTTGCGGATCACGGCGCTGCGCGGGACGTGCAGCACCGCTGCACCGTCGACCGCCATCAGGCTCACGGTTGCCAGCATGTTGGGCCGCACGTCCTGCGGCGGCGCATCCAGCACGATGCGGGCGCGCACGGTGCGCGTTTCCATGTTGAGTTCCGGATAGACGTACTCGACGCGACCCTGAATCGGCTGACCAGGCTGCGAGGGGAACCGGACCTCGGCGTGCGTGCCCTGCCTGACCCACGACGACTGCGACTCGGGCACCTCAGCGACGACCCACAGGCTGCCGAGCTCCGTGATCGTCATCGCCGACATCTCGGGAGTCAGCATCACGCCTTCGCGCGCCTCGAGTTCGGTGATCACACCCGAGATCGGCGCGTAAAACGAGACCCTGCCCGCGGCGCGACCGGATTTTGCCAGCCGCGCGGCCGTGCCTGCGTCGAGCCCGACCGCGCGCAACCGGTCGCGCGACGCGTCGATCAACTCAGGATTGCCGATCTTGAGCGCGTCGAGGTATTCCTGCTGCACGCTCTCGAGCATCGGCGAATACAGCGTGAAGAGCAGCTGGCCCGCCTGCACGGTCTCGCCCATCGCGCGCACGGAGAGCCCTTCGACCCAGCCTTCGGCCCGCGGGCGCACCTGCTGCACCCTGCGCTCGTCGAACTGCACGTAACCGACGACATCGCCCCGCCGTGGCAGGCTGCCGCGAACCACGGGTTCCGTGCGCACGCCGAGATTGTTCATGACCGCCGGCGAGATACGCACCTCGCCGCCGACGTCCTCGGCGTAGACCGGCACGTAGTCCATTCCCATTTCATCCTTCGCCGGCACCGGCGAGCGACGATTGGGATCCATCGGGTTGCGGTAGTACAGCGGCTTGCGCGAGGCCGCAGCCGGATTCGCGCCGGCTTCCTGCGGCGGCTCGATCCTGACCAGCGTCATGCCGCAGATCGGGCACACGCCCGGCTCGTCGCGGATGATGTCGGGGTGCATCGGGCACCGGTACTTCGGGTTGGTGTGTTTCAGCGCGTGCTCGGCCAGCGAGTCGTCGGCGGCAGTGCGCAGGGGCTCGCCCGGCGGCTGCTTCGAGCAGCCGACGAGGACGAATGCGAGCAGCAGGATGCCGGCGAGGCGGCCCAGTGAGAGGTTCATCGTGCGTCACCTGCGAAGTAATCGATTTCGTGTTGCGCCAGCGCGCGATCGGCGGCCAGGCGCAGGTGCTTCATCCGGGTTTCGAGCGTGAGCCGGCGGGCCATGACGACCTCGTCGATCATCGCGCGATTGGAGCGCCAGCCGAGCAGCGCCGCGGTCACCGACTGATCGGCCAGCGGCAACAGGTCCGTTTCGTAGAAGCGCTCGAGTTCGGCCGTGCGGTATGCCGTGTTCCAGGCCTCCACCAGCATCGCCTGCATTTCGCGCTGGTGATCGTCGTGCCGGTAGCTCAGACCCTGCGCATCCAGCTTCGCCGCGCTGACCCCGCGGTCCTGGCGATCGCCACGAAAAAGCGGCAGGCCGACGGTCACCATCGCAGTCAGCATGTCGGGGCGCGACATGCCGTCCGGCGCGTTCTGCCGGAAACCGTAGCTGACGTCGAGCATCCACGCGGGTTTGCGCAGTTCGCGCGCGACGTCTTCCGCCGTGCGGGCGGCGTCGATGCGGCGCATGTAATCGAGCTGCGCCGGATGCTCGGTGAGCCGCGCCTCGAGCGTCGCGAGCGGCTCGAGCTCGGCCCGTGGCGAGAGTCCTTCCGGCTGCGCGCGTGCGGCCTCGTCAGCGCCGAGCCAGAACGACAACTGGGAGCGGTACATCGCATCGTTGCGGTCGAGATCGAGCTGCTGCTCGCGCAGCATCGCGGCGTCGAGACCGGCCTGCAGCACGTCGAGCTGCTTGCCCTCACCCGTCGCGTAACGGGCCCGCGCGGACTGGCGCATCTGCTCGACCCAGCTGGCCTGCTCGAGGAGCAGCGCTTTCGCGGCGCCCAGATAGGCCAGTTGCGTCCAGAGCTTGCGCACCTCGCGCCGCACGATCCGCTCGCGGTCGAGTGCGGTCGCGTCCATGGCCGTCGCCAGTTGCTCCATCTGCCTGCGCGAGAGGCGGCGCGACTTGCCGGGCTGGAACTCCTGGACGACGCCCACTTCGAGCATCGTCATGTCCTCTGCGTCGAGGCCGAAGGAATCCACCGGCACGTTGACCGCGCCGACGCGCAACTGGGGATCCATCAGTTCGCCGTCCATGATGGCGCGCTCGCGCATCGCCGCGCCTTGCGCACGCATCTCGCGCAGCATCGCGTCGCGGTCGATGGCGATGCGTTCGGATTCGGCCAGGGTGAGCCCGGCGGCCGCGGCCTGCGACGGCCACGACCCGCCGGCGAGCGCCACTGCGAGCGTCAGGACACCTGCAAAACGTTTGAGGGACAGGAACATGCACGCACTCCGGATGGTCACAGCGCACCGGCGGCCGGGCCGCTGGCGTTCAGACGACGAAGGGAGTGCGGGCTACTTCAGGAATCGACAGAAACTGACGGCGAGCGATGTGCCCGGCGCCGGGGCGGGGGCCCGTGCAGCGACGCAGTCCACTGCGGATTGCTTTGCATCGCCCACGGCAAAAAGCACCAGGGTTGGGGGCGGCGCCAGGAGGGC
>JBAVJR010000244.1:0-3559 GCA_049687855.1 Steroidobacteraceae bacterium
GTACGAAGCCGGGGAGTTTGTTGAACAGGTTCATGATGACCTCGTCATGGTTGCCACGCGCCGCCCTATCGCTGCAGCGCGACCGCAGCGGCCAGGCAACTGCTGCTGGCCGTCAACGTGAGCCACAGGCGCAGCGGCAGCCAAGCCTGCATCTGGTAGCGCGGATAGAGAACCCGGTCCACGGCGTAGCAGACCCACAGCAACATTGTTATCACCGCTAGCCCTGCTGCAGGGTCCAGCAGCAGTGCCACCCAGCCCAGCAGGCCGGGCGTGACACCCCACAACAATGCAGGCAGTGGCTGGGCGGCACCCGGCCGCATCAACAGCCCCCAATGAATGGCCCCCAGGAAGCTGGCGATGATCGCACCGTATGCCAGCAGCGCCGCGCTCGCGAAGGGCCAGTCACCCGGCCGCGCTAACCAGGGCGCTGCAGTCAGGCCCACGAACGGAATCAGACCGCCGTAGCCCAGGCGGCGAGCCCAGAGCGATGGACCCTGGTCATCGCTAGCCATCAGTCGGCGACCTCACCTTGGACCAGCGGCAGCGGGGGTCTTCGTTCACTCGGTACTCCTCGATGTCACTCAGCGATGTCATTCGCGTCGCCAGGTTGTAGAACCGTGCTGCCGTGTTCAAGGTGACGGGACGCGTGGAATCAGGCCCCGCTGAAAACTCAACGCGGTTGATCGTTACCACGCTCAGGCTGTTGCAGGTCGCCGTCACCGCTCGGCGCAAGCTTCGTCGCGGCCCAGCGCCTGAGGTCACGCACCTTGTCCGGTCCGATGCCCGAGTTACGAACCAGGTGCTCGATGCCGCGCTTGACCGCGTCGACCTCGGCTTGCGACGCGTCCACGCCGGACGTAGCGGCACCCCACAGGTCGATCCGGCGTTCGCAGCGCTCGCCAAAACGCAGCACGGCGTGAAACCAGCGTGGCCGTCGCCAGTTACCGAGCAACAAGTCCAGCGCTGCCGCCGCGAGCGACACCGGGATGAGCGTGAGGTCGAGGAACGCCTCCATCCCCAACTTGACCTGGAACACCGCGACATCGCGCACGAGTCGCCAGCGCGTGCCTTGGGCGGTCTTGTCGGGCATCGTCGTCCTCCGCGTTGAGTGCAGTTCGGCTCTGGATATACTCGCCCACGCAGGGCCTGGCCATCACGGAGAATCAATCATGTCGACCGCAGAGCGCCTCGCCTTGCTGGGTTCAGGCGTCTACTTCCTGATTGGCCTGCTGACGGGCATCTGGAAGTACCGCGGGATGATGGGTTCGCCGACCGGCCTGGCGCACCCCTATGTCGACATCGTGCACCGTGCCGCGCTGATGTACGCGTTCGCCAGCCTGGTCGTCTGGAAGTTCGCGGAACTGAGTTCGCTGGGCGACGGCCTGGAGCTGGCGGCTGTGATTGCGCTGGAGGGTTACTTCGGTATCGCCATCCTCGGTTACTTCGTGCACGCGCTGCTGCAGGATACGGACAATCAGTTGCGTGCGCCGTTTCGTCTTGGCACAGCGACGGTGCCGCGAGTCGTGATCGAGGCGTTCATGTGGTCGCTCATCGCAGCCGAGCTTGGCGGCTTTGTCGTGTTGTTCTATGGCGCGGGAATGGGCCTGTCTTTCTGGTGACCACGCCGGGTTCCGTGTCGCGGTGCGTTTCGTTTTGGCCTGTATTTCTCGATGTTTTCGTCGCATATTCACTTGAGAATAGCAGTGGTTTTGGTACGATACTGTATATAAACACAGTATCGGTGCGGCCATGAATAACGCCTCCCCAGACGTCCCCCCAGACAACCTCCAGGACGCCTCCAATAGCGCTGCGGGTAGCGGCCTTTCGCTCCGCGACCTCGAAGCGCAGATCACCGAGCTGGCCGGCCACCTCAACGCGGCCAATCACCGCTGGCTGGTGTTGATCGCCGAGTTCGACCGCCGCAACGGCTGGTCGGATGGCGCCACGCAGTCGTGTGCGCATTGGCTCAGTTGGAAATGCGGGCTCGATCTCGGCGCGGCCCGCGAGAAAGTCCGCGTGGGCAAGGCGATCGAGACGCTGCCGAAGATTTCGGCGGCCATGGCCAACGGGCGCTTGAGCTATTCAAAGGTGCGGGCGCTCACGCGTGTGGCGACACCGGCCACCGAAGACGTGCTGCTCAACGTTGCGCTGAACGGCACCACGCATCACGTCGAGACGCTCGTCCGGCAGTTCCGCCGTGTGCAAGAAGTGGAAGAGCTTTCGCGCGAGGCGCGGCAGTACTCACAACGCCGGCTCACGTATTTTCACGATCACGACGGCTCGCTGGTGGTGAAGCTGCAACTCACTGCCGAGAACGGTGCGCTGTTCCTGCAGGCGATCCAGGCGGCGCTACCGGAAATTCCGCTGCCGGATGATTGTAAAGATCACCTGCACGTTTCAGCTGAAACGTCCGGCGGTAGTTTCGACTCGGCCAGCATCACTACCGCCGCCATGCGTCGGGCGGATGCGGTCGTGGTAATGGCCGAAACCCTGCTGCAGCATGGCGCGGCGGCGCTGAAAGGCGGCGATCGACAACAGATCGTCGTGCACGTCGACGACGCCACGCTGCGCAAGGGCGAGGCGGGCCGCTGCGAGGTCGACGACGGGCCCGCAATTCCTGTCGAAACCGCGCGTCGCCTGGCGTGCGACTGCAGCAAGGTAGAGATCACCGAAGACGAGCAGGGCGAACCGCTCGATGTGGGTCGCAAGACCCGCAGTATTCCGCCGGCGTTGCGTCGCGCACTGGCTTCTCGCGACAAAGGCTGCGTATTCCCGGGCTGCTACCACAAGCGCTACGTCGACGGACACCACATCCACCACTGGGCCGATGGCGGCGAGACCAAGCTGTCGAACCTGGCCACGCTGTGCCGGTTCCATCATCGCTCGGTGCACGAAGGCGGTATCAAGATGGAGCGCTGCGATGACGGTGCGTGGCGTTTCACCAATGCCTGGGGTGAGTCGCTGCACGGTTGCGCGCCAGGCCACACGCAGCCGCTCGCCCATTGGCGGAACCTGGCTGCGGCCCATGCCGATCGCGGCGTAAAGATCGATCCAGGTGCCGCCACGACAGGCTGGCGTGGTGAACGCATGGATTACAGCGTTGCGATCGACTCGCTGCGGTTCAGGTCCGCTGCGGCAAAGCAGCAACAGGGCCGCGGGAGCACGTCCTGATGGACCCACTCCAGCAACACGGCGGTTGTGACCCGCGCCGCCACGCCTGGGGTCGGTACTTCTCCTGACCCCCGCCGGCCGGTTCCCGGGGCATTGTTCTGCGGTGATTACGGCTGAACAATTCGACACGATCGCGGGGCGGTTCGACTTCCTCCGTCGCGTCGATGCCGCCGCGGCCCGGGAGTTCCAGCAGGCCGTCACCTATGTGCGTCTGCCGGCTGGCAAGCGCCTGTTCTCGGAAGGGGACAGCGCGCAGGCGCTCGCACTCGTCGTTTCCGGCGCGGTTCGCGTATTCAAGACGGGTCGTACAGGCCGCGAGATCACGCTGTATCGCATCGGCGTCGGCGAGACCTGCATCCTGAGCGTCAACGCCATCCTCATGCAGCAG
>JBAVJR010000245.1:0-3715 GCA_049687855.1 Steroidobacteraceae bacterium
GCATCCATCAAGTGCGTGCGACCGGTCTTCACCGTCTCGCCGACGTCACCTGCCTTGCGCGCGATCGTCTCGATGAGTTCCTTGAGCGCAGGCAGCAGCGATTCCGAAAGCGCGATGGCCGCGCCGAGGTGAATCACCGTGGGGATGACGTCGTTGCTGCTTTGCCCGCGGTTGACGTGATCGTTCGCATGCACGGGCGCCGTCGAGCCACCGGCGTACTCGGTTGCGAGTCGCGCGATGACCTCGTTGGCGTTCATGTTGCTGCTGGTGCCCGACCCGGTCTGGAAGACGTCGATCGGGAAATGGGCGTCGTGGCGGCCCGCGGCCACTTCCAGTGCCGCGCGCTGGATGGCGAAAGCCCGGACCCGGTCGAGGTCGCCAAGGTCGAGGTTGGCCCCCGCCGCGGCCCATTTGACGAGCCCGAGCGCCCGGATGAAGCCGCGCGGCATGCGCACGCCGCTGATCGGGAAATTCTGGATCGCACGCTGGGTCTGGGCGCCCCACAGCGCCCCGGCGGGCACGCGGGTTTCACCCATGCTGTCGCGTTCGACGCGGTAGTCGGTATCGGCCATGGCGAGCTCCGGGGAACCGCGCAGGCGCCCCGGGCGGGCCGTGCGGTATCATCCGGAATCGTAGCACCTCCCGGATGACCGCATGAGTCTCACCCCGCTGACCGCGCTCTCCCCTGTGGACGGCCGCTATGCGGCGCGCTGCGCCGACCTGCGGGAGATATTCAGCGAACAGGGCCTCATTCGCGCCCGCGTGCGCGTCGAGATCGCCTGGCTGCACGCATTGGCCGGCGAGCGGCGCATCGCCGAAATGAACGGCATCACCCCGGCCGACCTCGCCGCGGCCCAGCAGATCGCCGATGGCTTCGACGCCGCGGACGCGGCGACCGTGAAGGCGTTCGAGCGCGAGACCAACCACGACGTCAAGGCGGTCGAGTACCTCATCAAGCAGAAGCTCGGCGCCCACCCGGCCTGGCAGTCACGGCTCGAATTCGTGCATTTCGCGTGCACTTCCGAGGACATCAACAACCTGTCTTACGCGCTGATGTGCCAGGAAGCCCGCTCGCGGGTGTTGCTGCCGCGCATCGACGCGCTGCTCGGCGCCCTGCGCTCGATGGCGCACGTGCATGCGGACGACGCGATGATGTCGCGTACGCACGGCCAGGCCGCGACGCCCACCACGCTTGGCAAGGAAGTCGCGGTGTTCGTGCGCCGCCTGCGCCAGGCCCGGAACACGTTCGCGGCCGTGCCGATCCGCGCCAAGATCAACGGCGCCGTCGGCAACTACAATGCACACGTGGCGGCATACCCGGACGTGGACTGGCCGCTGCTCGGCCAGCGACTGGTCGAATCGCTCCTGCTGGAGTGGAACGCGTACACCACCCAGATCGAGCCCCACGACTGGATGGCCGAGTACTGCGACGCCGTGGCCCGCTGCAACTCGATCCTGACCGGTCTTTGTCGCGATTTCTGGGGCTATGTGTCGCTTGGCTATTTCAGGCAGAAAATCGTCGCGGGCGAAGTGGGCTCGTCGACGATGCCGCACAAAGTCAACCCGATCGACTTCGAGAACGGCGAAGGCAACTTCGGGCTCGCCAATGCGTTGCTGCGCTTCCTGGCCGAAAAACTACCGATCTCGCGCTGGCAGCGCGACCTGACCGACTCGACGGTGCAGCGCAACCTCGGTGTCGCGCTCGCGCACTCCGATATCGCGATCCAGTCCGTCGCACGCGGACTGGCCCGCATCGAAGTCGATCGTCCCCGACTGGCCGAAGATCTCGCGGCGAACTGGGAACTGCTGGCAGAACCGATCCAGACCGTGATGCGCCGGTACGCCGTGCCCGAAGCCTATGAAAAGTTGAAGGCGCTCACGCGCGGACGTCGCATCGACGGACCGGCAGTCGCGGACTTCGTCGACGGGCTGCCGATCCCGTCGGTCGAGAAGGCAAGGCTCAAGGCGTTGACCCCGGCGACATACATCGGCCTCGCGGCCCGACTGGCCCGCGAAGTCTGAGCCCCCCGGTTCGGCAACGTTTGACATAACCCTGTCAACGCCCGCCGACATGCCTGCACGCGCCACCCCGGATTACGTCGTGCGACTGGCCACGTGGGAGCACGACCGATTGCAGATCCAGCGCGTGCGGCGGTCTGTCTTCATAGAAGAACAACGGATCGCGGAACGCGACGAGTGGGACGAACTCGACCCCGTCATCCCGCACGTTCTCGTTTTCGAACCACCGGCTTCCGCAAAACGTGACGCGGTCGGCACTGGACGCCTGGAACCCACCGGTAAGATTGGCCGCGTCGCAGTACTGCCGCAGTACCGTGGCACTGGAGCTGGCGTCGCCGTGATGCGTCGCCTCATGGATCTCGCCGCCGAGCGCGGCTTCCAGGAGGTGTACCTCAATGCGCAGGTGTCAGCCGCCGGGTTCTACGAGCGACTGGGTTTCCGGGCCGACGGTCCGGAGTTCGACGAGGTCGGAATACCGCACCAGCGCATGCGCCGGGCGGTCGGGAAGCGGGATGGAACATCGGCTGGACCTGACTGGGACGCGCAGCATCCTCTCGAACCTTGAGGAATACCGGGCCGCGGTCGCAGAAATCGCGACGCGCGCCAATCGCACCCTTTCCATCTACACGACCGACCTCGAGCCGCTGATCTACGACCACGACCTCTTCCTCGAGCCGGTCAAGCGGCTCGTCCTGGCCCGCAGCCATGCTCGCCTTCGCGTGCTGATCTCGAACCCCGGCCGCGTCTCGCGTGAAGGCAACCGGTTCATGATGATGGCCCGCCGTCTCACGAGTTACATCGACTTGCGCAACGTCGCGCCCGAGTACCGAGCCAACCCCTGCTCTTTCATCGTGGCCGACGACAAGGCCATCGCATTCCGGCAGCAGGCGTCGACCTGGGACGGCATCGTCGAGTTCAACGACGTCGCTGTCGTCAAGCGCTATCTCGCCTATTTCGACGAGGTCTGGGCTGGCAGCCTGGTCCAGCCCGAAATGCGTGCCACGGCCGTGGACTGCTGACGCGGTCCGGACGCCACTGCACCCCCGACGCTTGCCCATCCAGCCTGAAAACAAGCACCTGCACGCAGGCTCGCTATAATGACCGGCATGGTATGGAAGCCTGACGTCACCGTGGCAGCCGTCGTCGAACGCGACGGCAAGTTCCTGCTGGTCGAGGAACGCTCGGGTGGCCGGGTGGTTTTGAACCAGCCCGCCGGCCACCTCGAGCACAACGAATCCCTGCAGCACGCCATCACGCGCGAGACGCTCGAGGAGACCGGCTGGACCTTCGTCCCGCGCGACATCGTCGGCATTTACCTCTGGCAACCCGAGCACCTGAGCAAGACCTTCCTGCGCATCGCGTTCTGCGGCCAGCTGGAGGGTCACGATCCCTCGCGGCCCCTCGATCACGGTATCCTGCGCACCCGCTGGCTCGACCGCGAGCAACTGATGGCGGCGCAGGCGCGGCATCGCAGCCCGCTGGTGGCACGCTGCATCGACGATTACCTGAGCGGCACGCGGTACCCGCTCGAACTGCTGACGCACCTGATGCGCAGCGTCGAAACCGCCGCTGACACGTCGGCATCGATCGCGGCGAGCGGCTGAGCCGCGCACCTCTGCCTGGCGTGGAAAAGGCATACGCGCGCTGGTAGCCGGCGTCCGACCCGGCCTGTCCTGTCGCGCTTGGAAAGGCAGAC
>JBAVJR010000246.1:0-6534 GCA_049687855.1 Steroidobacteraceae bacterium
GAATTCCGCTGCAACTGCCGCAACTGCCGAGCGGCGCGTTGACCGCACTCGGTGTCGCACAGGTAATTGCCGCGATGACGCCCGAGAATGCCATCTTTGCCGATGAATCCGCGACCGCGTCCTTGCCGTTGCTGTCCATGATGGCCCGGGCTCGACCGCACACGCATTTGCCGTTGACTGGCGGTTCGATCGGGCAGGGCCTGCCGCTCGCGGTCGGCGCGGCCATCGCTGCGCCGGACCGGAAGGTGATCTGTCCGCACGGCGATGGCGGCGCGGCGTACACGATGCAGGCGCTCTGGACGATGGCGCGCGAAAAGCTCGACGTCGTGATCGTTATCTACGCCAACCACTCGTACGCGATTCTCAACGTCGAGCTTGGGCGCGTCGGCGCCGTCGGCAGCGGTCCGGTCGCGATGTCGATGCTCGACCTGCACAACCCGGAAATGAACTGGGTGAAGATCGCTGAAGGCCTCGGCGTCGAGGCCAGCCGCGCGACGACGTGCGAGGAATTCGCGGCGCAGTATTCCTCTGCGCTCAAGCACCGCGGACCGCGCCTGATCGAGGCGATGATCTGATTCGAACGCGCGTCAGGCCCGCCGCAACATCAGCACGTTGCCACCGACGGCGAGCGCTGCGCCCGCGAACGTGAGCACGTCCGGTTGGAATCCCTCGAAGGCTATCGATACCACCAGCGCCAGGAGGGGTGTCATGACGCCGATAGTGCCGGTGGGCCCCGGCCCGATTCGCTCCTGCAACGTCAGGAAGCAGGCGAAGGTCAGCACCGACCCAGCCAGGGCGAGATAGAACAGGGACAGCCACCATGACGCGATGAGCGGGGGAGCAAAGCTCTGGCCCTGCAGCAAAGCCAGTGACGCAGACGCGGCAGCCCCGTAGAGCATGCCGAACCCGAGCGCTGGCCAGAACGGCAGGCCGCGAGACTGGTTGCGACTGGCCGTCAGGCTGCCGACCGTGGACAGCAATACGGACCCCACGGTGAACAAGGCCCCGAGCAGCGTGTTCCGGTCGCCCGTGGTCTTGCCGAACTCGGGCCAGAAGATCAGCGTGACACCGGCGATACCGAGCAAGCCGCCGAGGATGAAGCGCGGCCTCAGGCTGACGCCGAAAAGCGTGCGGGCACCGAGGCCCGCCACGAGCGGCGAAGCCGAGTAGCCCACTGCCACCAGCCCCGACACCAGGTGTTGCTCTGCATGGTAGACGCAGACGTACGACACGCCGTACATGAAGCCGCCCTGCAACGCGAACACCGCGTGTTGGGCAGGTGTGAAACGCAGGTTCTCTCGTCGTAAGACGCACAGGCCGAGGATCACCGTTCCGGCCAGCGCGAAGCGCAGGGCCACGCCGACCTCTGGCGCGACGTGTCCGATCTGGAACGTGATCGCGAACCACGTCGTACCCCACGTGAGCACGCAAATCGCGAACAGCTGCCAGTTCTTGAGTCGGTGCATCGTATTCAATGCGCTGCGGGGAACGCACCGGCATTGCACGCAGTCTAGCGGAACTGGCTGCAGCTCCCGCAATCGCAGCGCTCGATCGCGGCGACACAGCAAATCACTGCAACTTACGGCCACGACAGCTGAAATGCTGCAAAGCAGCACTCGCGGCCTGGATCAGGTATACTCCCCTTCGCTGTTCAGCATTGACGGTTAGCCGGACTCACTGCGCCGTCTCGAATCGGGCCCCCGCGCCTGTCGCCTGAATCTCGTCGTGTACGCAACGCATCGTTCGCTGTGCAGCACGGGCTTTCATTTTCTTACTTGTCGTTGCGCGCTTGCTGGCGCGCGCCGCCGGTCGATCGGCCCGCTCGCGGGCCGCAGGCGTCACTCATCGTCCTGGAGAATGCCTTGTCCTCGTTTATCGCTGTTTTCAGCGCCACCGCCCTGCTCGCCACCGCCCTGCTGTTCGTCCTGCAGATGTTCGAGGACTTCCGCGATGCTTGACTGGATGCTCAATACGCGCCGTCGTATCGGTTCAGAACGCACGGTGCAGGACCGTTCACGCACTGCCGCCAATGGCGACTGGATGAAGCGGCCGGACGCGGGTCAGGTCCGGGCGTCAGGACTCGAAGACGGCACGGCCCGCCGGGGGCCGGTGCGTTCGCTCGCTGCGTGGAATACCGGGTGGCACCGTGCAGTGCACGACTTTTCCCGCAACCGGGATACTCGCTGAAACGGCGGACTGGGTGCGCCGGCTCAGGCGGCACCCACGCGTTCGATTGCTGCCGATCCAGGCGATCGGCCGCGGTCAGCCTCCGGTGACCAGCGCGTCGGGAATCTCGTAGCGCTCGTCCGTGCCCAGCTTGACGATCGTGACGTCGCCCTTGCGCTCGGAAGTCAGCGCATCCATGGCTCGCGCATCCGATGCCACAGGCCGGCCCTTCACAAACAGGATGCTGCGCTTCTCCGCGCGGCCCGGAATGTCGACCGTCGCAGTGCCGTCGAAGCCGCGGCGGATCACGAACGCGTCGCAGTCGCGAGGCGTCGTTTCGTATGCCGGCACGCATCTGATCTTTGCGGACCCGTGATAGGACGTGCCCGGAATCAGCGCGTCCCTGGACGCCGTGATCGGCGCAAGCGCCTTGCCGCTGGCACCCACGGTGAGCGTGTAGTTGCTGCTGTCGCCGCGCCGCGCCGCTGGACGCATCAGGTAAACGCGCACGATGTAGTCGCCGTCGGCCGGCAACATTCCCGCGTAGTTCTCGCCGGTGTCGCCGACGAACATGGCGCTGCCCGTCGAACCGGGCGGCATCACATTGAAGTAGTTCTGCGCGTTGGACTTCTGCAGCTTCACGGACAGGGTTTGCCCGGCAGCCGCACGCACGAGGTAGTCGACCATCGCATCGCCTTTGAGCTGCCCCTTGATGACGGCCGACGATGCGCCCTTGGCGAACTGCACCTTCTCCTGGCGGATGCCCGCATCGGCGACGGCCGTCCCTGCGAAGGATTGAGCGAGAACGAGCACGATCGTTGCTGCGACCCAGCGGAATCTCATTTCATCACCTCACAGATGCCTGTAGACGGCAAGACGTGCCCCGGCTGGAGCCGAAGCGATTATCCGTGTCCGCATCATTGACCGGCAAGCGGGACGCGAACGTGCAATACGCGTCGATAAGCGGACGGCGTGCGAAACCACCCGTCGATCGACGCTACTTGCCGCTCGCCGCAAGGTCCTCCTCGACGTAACGCAGCAGGGATTCGAGCAGGGCTTCGCGCGGATAGTCGTTGTGGTTGACGAACGTGCTGCCCAGCACTCGATGTGACCGGTCGATTGGCAGCACGACGGCCCAGTGGTCGGCATTCAGGAAACCCAGCAGCATGCTGCCGGGCACGATCTGGTCACTGTAGATGACCTGACCGTCATTACGCGGGTCGATCCTGGCGAGCTTCCGGTACGTCGGGACCAGTGCCTCCGAGATGCGGTCCCGACCAGGCAGGGTAACCAGCGAATACAGGCGAATTCCGGGCGGCGGCTTGTTCATTGCCAGCCATGCCCGGCGCACGTCCGTCCGCAGGCTGGCCACTGCACCGCCATCACCCGCGTCGCATTTCGCCTTCGGCCAGTGACGCAGGAGGTCCGCCTGATCCTGCGTGGCGTCGTTCGCCAGCGCGGAACCGCCAACTGCTCCTGCAATACTGACGAACGCCACCACGCGTCCGCCCAACTCCGGGTAACGCACCAGCGCTTCGAGGACGTCCGGCGCGCCCTTGGAATAGCCGACCAGCACGACGCGCGGCGGCCCGGATTCCCGCGGCAACGCCATGATCGCATCGCGGATCTGACCCGCATTCTTCGTAGTTCCGGAAAGCGCGTCGACCTCGACCAGCTGCGCCTCGAAGTCGAATCGGGCGAGGTGATCGCTCGGCGTGGTCGCCGGCTGCAACCACTCTTCGATGCAGGAATAGCCGACGCCCGGCACGATTGCGGCCAGGTAGCGGCGATGGGATGGCCCGAGATCCACGGCCCTGCCGGTGCCCGCTGCAGCGTTCGTCACATGGCTCAATGCATCCGCGCACGGCCGGTAGTCCGGGAGACCGGTGCCATGCCTCTCGAGCACCGAGCAGAAGATCTCGGCAAAGCGCCCGCGCTCATCCTCGACGCCGGGCGGCACCTCGACGTCGAATGGGACGGTCGGCGAGGTCGTGCACGCACTCAGCAGCAACGCCGCCGCCAGCGCCAGGAACTTGGCTGTATCGAAACGCTTCACTGGGCCTTGCAGCTCGTCGCTCCATCCCTGATGGTTTCGACGAGCTTGATGTCCTTGATCGACACAGGTTCCACTTTCAGCGGATTCTTGTCGAGGATCACCAGGTCGGCCAGCTTGCCGGGTTCGAGCGAGCCCTTGCCGTCCTCTTCCCCGCAGTCGCAAGCCGCATCGATCGTGATCGCCTGCAGGACCTGCAGCAGGGTTGCGCGCTCGATTCAATCAGGAAAACCCGCTAGCCTTGCGCTCTTCCCGCGGCGGCCCCGCCCCACCCACGACAGCAGAGGCAGGAATGAAAGCATCCATCGTCATCGCAGCAGCGATACTTACCCTGGGCGCAGCAATCTCCATTCAGGTGGCACAGGCCGACACGCGGCAAGCCAACTGCGAGGTCCGCAAGGACGGCGAGAAGAAGAAAGGCAAGTCCGGCGCGTGCACGTTCGGGCAGCGGCAGGGATACATCGACATCGACCTTCGCAACGGCGACGTCTACAACCTGCGTCCCGGCAACCAGGCGAACCACTTCAAGGACCAGAAGGGCAACAAGGTCGTGCGCACGAGCTCGAGTGGCAACTCGCAGGAGTTCAAGTGGGAGGGCGGCACGCGCATGATCATCACGTTCGCGTCCTACGGCAACAACGGTTCCGGCGGTTCTGGCCACAACCAGGGCAATGGCAACTCGGAATACCAGCGCGGATACAACGACGCCGTCAAAGGCCGTCCTTTCGATCAGGACCGGCATCCGCAGGACTACAAGGACGGTTACCGGGCGGGCGAACAGGACCGTCTGCGGTAGATCGCGGGGCACGAACTCGACATCTGACAGATCGCTGCGTCGCTGGTCTGTGCTCGACTGCCAGCAAGGGAATGCATCCGGAGACGTCATGAACATGAACCGGACCCGATCCAACGCTGAACCGCCTGGTGAAAGCGCGCGCAACGCATCCACGGATTTCTCGCTCGTGCTCGGCGGGCCCCTGTATCAGCTGCTGCGTCGGGCACACCTGTCCGACGATGCGCTGTCGTTGCAGCGTCGACGAGTCATCACGCTGGCCTTGATCGCGTGGCTGCCGCTGTTGCTGCTCGCAACCCTGTCCGGCAGGCTGTTCGACGGCAGCGTCGCGGTGCCCTTCCTCCTTGACGTCGAGGTTCACGTCAAGTTCCTCGTCGTATTGCCGCTGCTCGTCGTGGCCGAGCTGGTCGTGCATCAGCGGATGCGCACGGTGGTCAGCACTTTCCGCGACCGACACCTGGTTGCTCCGGCTGATCTCGGCCGCCTCGACTCGGCGATCGCGTCCGCCTACCGGCTGCGGAACTCTGTCACCGCCGAACTGTTGCTCATCGCTTTTGTGTATGCAGTGGGCATCTCGGTCGTCTGGAGGCAATACCTGGCACTCGATGCGGCAACCTGGTACGCGACTCCGGCGACAGACGGCACGGCGCTTACCTACGCAGGCATGTGGTACGGCTATGTGAGCCTGCCGCTGTTACAGTTCCTGTTGTGCCGCTGGTACTTCCGGGTATGCATCTGGGCGCGACTGCTCTGGCAGGTCTCGCGCATCCCGTTGGCGCTGGTGCCTACGCACCCCGATCGCGTAGGCGGGCTCGGCTTTCTTTCGAACACCGTGTATGCCTTCGTGCCGCTCGTGCTGGCGCACGGAGCCTTGCTCGCGGGCACGCTGGCCAGCCAGATCTTCCACGCAGGAGGGCGCCTCACTGACTTCCAGCTCGAAATCATCCTGCTGATGATTTTCATCGTGTGCCTGGTCGTCGGACCGCTCCTGGTGTTCGCCCCGCAGTTGTCCCGGGCGAAGCGGACAGGGCTGCGGGAGTACGGCACGCTGGCGCAGGGATACGTCCGCGCCTTTGACGAGAAATGGCTGCGCGGCGGTGCCGTGGAAGAGCCGATGCTGGGCAGTGGCGACATCCAGTCACTCGCCGATCTCGGCAACAGCTTCGAGGTCGTGCGCAGCATGCGCATCGTTCCGGTATCGAAGGAGGCCGTGTTTCAGCTCGGGGTCGCGACGCTGGCACCGATCGTTCCGCTCGTGCTCACGCTGATGCCGCTGGAAGACCTCCTGAAGAAACTGCTCGGCGTCATCTTCTAGCGCTCGCCCAATGCGGGCACGGCACGACGCAGGTAACATTGGCGATGGCCGGGCGGGTCCGCTCCAACCAAGATTCCAGGATGTCAATTTTCTCACGCCTGTTTGGCAAGTCACCGCCCGCGACCGGCGCGGCGCCGGTCCGCCCGCGTGAAACCGAAGTCGAATCGCTGCCGCCTCCCGATCCCTCCGCACGTGCCAGGGAAGAAG
>JBAVJR010000247.1:0-14868 GCA_049687855.1 Steroidobacteraceae bacterium
ACCACCTTGCTCTCGTCAGTCGTCATCGTGGTCCCCGTGGAGCCCGGCCCCGCCTGTAATTCCGATCAGGGTGGCCCGTCGGTGAAGGCATTCAGCGCATGCGTGAAGAACATGCGGGCGATGGCCGGATTGGTGAAGTCCATGTCTACGCCGCCACCGTAGACGCCGCCGCTTTTCGGCCTGGAAGCGGGGGGATGCCTGGCGTATCGCACGGCATCACCCAGGTCGCGCGCGAACTCCTCGACGAGGCCGGGTTGGGTCTGCGGGCCCGTGACGCACATGTGGATGGCGTTCGGCTGCTGCTGACCATTGAAGCGCCAGCCGCGTTCCTGCATGAAGTCGTTCACGTGGTAGATGTCGAACTCGTCCGAAGAAAAAGAAAAGCAGAACGTCGGCTTGCCCATCAGCTTCAACTCGGGGTGGCTCGTGATGGCGTCCTGCATGCGGAATGCGACGTCGAAGACCTGCTTCGCGCGCTGCAGGTAGCCCTGGCGGCCGAGGCGCATCATCGCTGCCCACGTCGCGGCGATCAGCCCGCCGGAGCGGCTGCCCGCTAGGCCCGGCGACGCATAGGCCCCGCCTTTCCAGTCGGTGAGCATGTAGTACTGGTACTGCCGGTACGACTTGTCGCGCCAGGCCAGCACCGACGTGCCCTTGAGCCCGTAGCCGTACTTGTGCGTGTCGGCGGAAATCGACGTGACGCCGGGCAGCCGGAAGTCGAAGACGGGGATGTTCGGGTAGCCGAGTTCCTGGCCCCACGGCAGGATCCAGCCGCCGAGGCAGCCGTCCACGTGCAGGCAGACGTTCTTCTCCAAGGCCACGTCCGACAGGGCCGCGATCGGGTCGATCGTGCCGTACGGATAGTTGCCCGCTGACGCGATGATCATCGCGGTATTCGGCGTGATCGCGTCGCGGACGAAATCCACGTCCACTTGCGTCGTCACCGGGTCGGTCGGTGCGACGACCACCTTCAGGCCGAACATGTGCGCGGACTTGTGGAACGCCGGGTGGGCCGTGTCCGGCCAGATCATCTCCGGCTGCACGATGCCGCGCTCGGCGCGCGCCCGGTCGCGATAGGCGAGAACCGCGTTCTGGATGCTCTCGGTGCCGCCCGAGCCGAGGGTGCCGCAGGCTTTCTGCCCGGGATTGTGCTGCGCCACCGCCTCGCCGTGCAGCATCGAGAGCGTCATGGCGATGATCTCGCTCTCGAAGCGACTCATGCTCGGGCAGATGTCGCGCTGCAGCGCATTGACGTGGCTGAAATGGCTGAAGGCCTCGTTCAGGAACGCGTAGTGCCCGTGGTCGCCGCAGTACATGGTGCCGGAGCACTTGCCGCTCTCCCACTTGCGATCCTCGCGCTCAGCCATCGCGCGCATCTGCGCGAGGATCGTCGCCTCGTCCAGCCCCTGCTCGGGGAAACTGCGGACCACGCCGAACTCCCCGGCATAGGGGTAGAGCGCGCGAATTGCTTTCTCGACATCCATCTTTCGTCTCCTGGCGCCTCAACTCCCGGCTGACGGCCGCGTCATGATTGCCAGGGCCGCGGCGTGCAGCCGTGCGTTCGCTGCGGCGATGACCGTGCCGCCCTGCAGCGGCGAATTCCCCTGCAGGTCCGTGACCACGCCACCCGCGCCTTCGATGATCGGAATCAACGGCACGATGTCGTACGGCAGCAGCATGCTGTCGATCATCAGGTCGATGCCACCCTGGGCGACCAGCGCGAACCCGTAGCAGTCGCCGCCCCAGCGTTGCAACCGGCAGCGCCCGGCGAGTTCCAGGTAGCGTGGCAGAGTCCCGGCGTGCTGCAGCATTGCAGGGTGCGTACTGTAGAGCACGGCGTCTGCGAGCGTGGCATCGGCACGGGTTTGCAGCCGCGTCTCGGCACCATTGCGGCGATAGCGTGCGCCGCCCGCGGCATCGGCGAGGAAGGTCTCGCCCGTGAAGGGCTGGTGCATGATGCCCACGACCGGCGCGCCGTCCTCGACCAGCCCGAGCAGGATGCCCCACGTCGGCATGCCGCTGATGAACGAGCGCGTGCCGTCGATCGGGTCGATGAGCCAGTAAGTATTGCCCGTGCCGGTGTCGCCATGTTCCTCGCCGACGATGCGGTGCGACGGGAACTGCGCGCCGAGGCGCTCGCGGATCAGGGTCTCGATGCGCCGGTCCGCTGCCGTGACTGGGTCGTAGTAGACGCCGGGCAGCTTGTCGTGCACGTCCATCGGTTGACGGAAGTACTCGAGTGCGATGGACCCGGCCTCGAGGACGGCCGCGAGTCCTGCGTCAAGATAGCGCCCGGTATCGGGTTTCGTCACTCGCCGGTCCCTGGCGCGTTCAGGGCACGAAAGATCGGCCGTGTTTTCGCGAATGCATTGACCAGTTGCGCCGACATCTCAGCGTAGACCTGCCGGTTGGACGGATTCGGAGCGTAGACCCGGTGAACGGGCACCAGCGGCGCAAAGTCCCCGAACCCCAGCAGCCCCAGGCGCTGGAAGGCGAGCAGGCCCGCGCCGAGGCACGTCGCGTACTGCGGGTTCGACATCTGGTGCACGGGAATCTCGAGCACGTCCGCGAGGATCTGCGACCAGGCGTCGGACTCGGCACCGCCGCCGTAGAAGACGAAGTGCGAGAAGCGGCGCCTGGCGAATTTCTCCACGGGCCCTTTCATCCAGCGCAGGTTCATCGCCACGCCTTCGAGCACCGCGCGCGCCATGTGGCTGCGCGTCGTGTGCAGGCCCAGGTTGAGAAAGCCGCCCCGCATCCGGGAGTCGGCGGTTGGCGCGATGGAGCCGCCCATCCAGGGCAGGAACAGGACGCCTGCACTGCCGGGCGGCGTGTCGTCCACCGCGCGCTGCAGCAGCGCGAAACGGTTCTCGCTCGTTAGTTCGCCGAAATGATCGCTCGCGTAGATGAGATTCTGCAGGAAGTGCTCCAGCGTCCCGCCGCCCATGCCGTTCTCGGCCATGACGAAATACGTGTCCGGCACCGGGCTCGGCATGCTCAGGATCACGTGGCGCACGTCGGTGCGCTTGAAGTCGACGTGCGTGATCATCACGCTCGTGCTGCCGATCGACAGCGCGGCATGCGGCCCGCTGAAGGCAGCCGTCGCCATCCCGCCACACTGCGTATCGTTGATGCCCGTCACGACACGCGTCCCGGGAGCGAGGCCGAGTTCTGCCGCGACATCCGGCAAGACCGTGCCGACGATCGAATCGAGCGGCACGAGTCCGGGCAGCTTGGCGGGGTCGATGCCCGATTGCGCCAGCAACGCGCCGTCGTACTCGGTGACGTTCAGGCGGCGGTTGTCCGTCGCGAGCGACATGAACGCGGTGCACTGGTTGGCGCTGGCCCTGCCGCAGAAGCGCATCGTCACGAAGTCCATCGGCTCGAGAAACGTGGCAGTGCGCTGGTAAACGTCCGGTCGCGCGTGCCGGATCCAGCGCATGTGAGTGAGCGAAATGCCGCCTGCCACGGGCGGCAGGCCGTGCACGCGCAGCCAGCGCAGCAACTGCAGCGGCGAGTCGGAGCGCCGCGGGTAACCCGGGATCCGCCTCAGGCGCTCCCTGGAGCCGCGCTTGTCCAGCCAGAGAACCATGTTCATCGTCGGCCGGCCCCGCGCATCCACCGGCACGATCGACGAGTACTGGCTGCTGCAGATCACCGCCAGTACGTCGCGTGCGGCGACGCCGGATTCTCTCACCGCCGTCCCGCAGGCGGCCTTCACAGCCGTCCACAGCGCCTCGGGGTCCTGCTCGACGCCGTCCTCGGCGAGGAAGATCGTCTCGACGTGCGCACGTGCCGTGGCGAGGATGCCGCCCTGCAGCGAGACGATCGCTGCCTTGGGGCCGCTGGTCCCGATGTCGATCGCCAGCACGCAGGGACCGGGAGCAGGCATGCATCCGCCTCAGGTGCGGGCGGCCGCGGCTTGGCTGCCGCGTCGCGCGCCATTGCTGCGTGTGGCGGGCGAATTCGACGCGTGCGCCACCTGCGCAGCAATGCTCTTCATAGTGCCCCCGGTTCGCATGGATCTGGGTTCAGCCTTGCGTCGCACGGATCAGCGGCCTACTCCTGCGAGAATACACACCAAACGGCAGCATGCGGGGGCGAGCAACCCCGCGTTCGATCCTGAGGCGAGGGAATTCAGGCCGCTGCGATCAATGCGATCCCGGGCGTTACGGACAGTTCGGATCGGCCGCCGGCTGCTGTTGCGGGGGCTCCTGTTTCTTGCGCCCGCCCATCAAGCCGCCGAGAAGCGCGCCGGCCGCTGAGCCGACGCTGCGTCCGTATCCGCCGCCGATCGCCTGTCCTCCAACTTCTGCGCCGGCTGCCGATCCCGTCTGGGCACTGTCCGCCGAGGCGCCACCCGCGCCCGCTGGCTTGCATGCGCCGGACTTCTGCGCCGTCTGCGCCGGCGCAGCTGCAGCCGGCGATGCCGACGCTGCGGCGTCCGCCGTCGCGCCATCTGCACGCACGAACTGCTTGTTGCCCTTGGCGCCGCCGGGCCACGGCGCCCCTTCCACGATGTCGCTGACGGAATAGGGCTGCTGTTCCGGCGTAAGCGGCGCCAGCGTGTCGGGCGGATCGACCGTAATCTGCCAGATCGACTGATCGCCATTCCTCTGAATCAAAACCTCCGTGCCGGACGTGAGGAAGAGACGGTCGCTTCCCAGCGGATTCCTGAACCACACGCGCCCCATCCCGTCTTCCTCGGTGCGACGGCGAATGTTCGGATACAGCGCGCCGATGACCTCGGCCACGCTGCGTGTGGTGGTATAGAAATAGCGCTCGGGCGTCGGTCCGTCGCACTTGGGATCGCCGCTGGTCTTGGTCGCGTCGAGGACCAGGCCGTCAAGCGTCGGCAGCCCGAGCTTCGCGGCTGCAGGCGGGTTGCGCGCAAGCGCAGCGCCGGCCTGTTTGGCGCGGGCCTCGCTGTAGTCAACGCAGTCGGCCTGGGCTGCGCTGGCAGCAACCAGGAGCGCGCATGCCATCGCCGCCGTGGTGAAAAGCGACTGCCTCATCGGTGCATCTCCCTCGTTCGAATGCTGGTGCGACAGTGCCTGGACGAGCGCACGTTCCGCTCGAGCTTTTTTACAGAAGCAGCTCCTGCGCCGCAAGCCTGAGCACGGCAGGTTCTGCAGTAATGACCCCGGGATTTCACTGGAGCGGCCGTCGGCACCGCCGCCGGGGTGCGGTCACACGGATCCCGGGTCAACCTGGCGCTCGTCGGTGCGGGGTAACAATGTCCGCGCAAGCTGCGGAGTGCATCACATATCGGCACACCCGCGTGGCGAAGGCTTGTCTCGGTCGACGGGCCGCGTTTAAGTACGGCCATCGCAGACCCAGGTGATCGCGTGGCCTTCATTATCGTCGCTGCAGGACCGATGACAGCCTGCCGGATGCGGACGATCCCGGCCGGCCGGGTGCTGTCCTGCGCCCTGGCGATCGCGGTTACGCTGATGAGCGGCTGCATCGGTCTCGGCTATTACCTGGCGAAGGACGCTGCGAGCGAGACGACCACTGCCGGGATTGCTGCCGCAAGCGACTTGAGGCGCCCCAATGGCAGCGTGGTCATCGATCGTATCGGCGACTTGTCAGGCAGGCTGATCCGCCTGGAAATCGAGGCGGCGGCGCTGGCGAGGCGGCTCGGCGTTGCACCGTCGCCGGTGAATGACGGACCCGTGAGCGGGAAGCCAGCAGGCGATGACCGCCCTCGCGGCGGACCATTGCTGCCACTTGGCAATGCCGCGCCCATGACCGGGGCGCCAGCGGTTGCCGCGGGCGACCAAGGCATCGGCCTCTCGCACCTCGAGACGGAGATCGAGTTGCTGGAGGCATCGCTCGATCGCATGGGCGGCATCCTGGACGACCGCGAGCTGACGACCATGACGTACCCGAACCGCCCTCCGGTGCAGGGCCGCATGCCGAAGATCAGCTCGGGATTCGGCGTTCGTCACGATCCGTTCACGGGACGGCTTGCGCGGCACATGGGCCTGGACATCCCTGCGGCCCATGGCACTGCGATTCTTGCGAGCGGCGGTGGTCGCGTACTGACGGCCGGGTTCCGCGGTCCGTACGGCAAGGCCATCGTCATCGATCACGGTCACGGCACGCAGACGTTGTACGGGCATTGTTCGGAACTGTATGTGCGCGCCGGGGAAATCGTGATGCCGCGGCAGAAGATCGCGGCGGTGGGCTCCACCGGCCGATCGACCGGACCCCACCTGCATTTCGAGGTCATACGCAACGGCCAGCGTGTCGAACCCGTTCAGGTGCTGGCCGACGTCCTCGCCAGGAACACGAATTGAATCCTGCCGCCACCCGCACCCCTACGCTGAGGCTCGCCGCCGCTCGCCTGGAGTTCAGCCGCGATCGTCGCTTCAAGAACGCGCTGCACCTGGCAGCCGTGGCGGCGCTCGTGTTCCTGTTCATCATGATCGGCTGGCGGCTTCACGCGGACAGCCGCTCGTCCGCGGCCGTGCTGGCCACGCTCAGGCAGCAGAACGCGGCGCTCACGGCGGACCTGTCGCGTGCCCGTGTCGAACTGGAGCTGGAACGTTCCACGCGGGCGGCACTCGCCCGCCAGGTCGCGGAACTGAACGACGAATCGGGCGAGCTCAAGAGCCGCCTCGAGTTCTTCAACGCGCAAAGCGGCCGCCCAGGCAAGACGCGCTGACGTGCCAGGCGCGACGATGCTGCCGATCACCCGAGGACCATGCCATGTTTCGCAGAAAGACTGACCAGCCCGCCATCGACGTCTCGCGCCTGTCGAGCCTGATCGCGGCCGGCGTCGAGATTGCGGGCGACGTGATCGTCACCGACGGAGTGCGCATCGACGGCCAGGTCGTCGGCAACGTGGTGTCGAAGCCGGACACGCGCGGGCTGCTCGTGCTGAGCGAGCTCGGCCGCATCGAAGGCAATGTCAGCGTGCACGATGCCGTCATCAACGGCACGATCTGCGGCGACCTCGAGGTGGAGAATTTCATCGAGCTGCAGGCGAATGCCCGCATCACCGGCGCCATCAAGTACCGCACCCTGCAGATGACCTGCGGAGCCCGCGTGGAAGGCAGCATGGTGTGCATCGTCGATCGGGCCGAAGCCCGGGCGGTCACGCCCAGCAACGTGGTCAGCCTGTCCAAGGTCGCTGAAACCTAGCCACGGGCTTGCCGCGCCAGCACAGAGACCCGATCACCCATGCGTGCCGGCCCGAATTGAGCTGGCTGCTGTGCACCCCAGAGCCGACCGTTCCGCGTCGCTTCTCAGTAACGCACTACGAGCACAGTTTCGCCGAGGCCGTCGTCGCGACCCACCGCCAACTGCGCGGGCGTGGCAGCCCCGGGTCGGTCGATCTGGACGTAAAGCACCGCAGCCGGATTCGCGACGAACTCCTCCACCGGCTCGAGTCCGATCTTCTGCGGCGCAGCGTCGGGGTTCTCGGCCTGCTTCGACGCTCGCTTGGTCAGGCCCGCGAGCGCTCCGAGCCCGCTGAGCGCCAGGCCTTCCTCCACCGCGTTCGTGGTTGCCTCCTTGCGCTCGGACGCCTCCTTGCGCTTTTGCGCGCTGCGTGCCGCCTGCTCGCCGGTCTTCGGCTTGAGGCCGGGCGCAACCCGGCTCATCAGCTCGTCCGGGGAGAGCCGGCTCGTGAACACGGCACGATGTTCATCGCTGGCGAAATAGCGATAGCGGAGATCGCCGGCCTCCTGCAGGCCGAGTTGCTCCTTCATCGGAAGCGTATCGGGCACCATCGAGTCAAAGCCACCGCCGCTGCCGGCGCGCCACCAGCGTCCGTAGGCCTTTGCCCATTGCTCGTCCGCGGACTCGAGCAGGCGCCTGGCCGCCTGTCGCACGCCGGGCGAGGGATGTTCGATCGCCGCCAGCGCCGCCTGACGCTCGGCATCGTTGGTGATCTGCCCGAGCTGGCGCAGCCCGAAGTCGGCCAGCAGCGGAAATCTTCCGCTCGCCGCGACGACCAGCACGTCGCGGTCGATCGGCTGGCGCTGCGCCGCAAGCGAGTGCAGGTTCCCGTAGAGATCCACTTCGACTTCCGAGAGCAGGGCAGGGCAATCGGCCGCCCACTCGCCGTCGACGCACTCGGCCTCGAAACGGCGGGAGACATCTTCCGGCGGCATGTCCAGGTGTGTTCCGGAGATCAGTGCAGCGAGGGCGATCAGGGAATGGATCATGGCGTTCTCACTTGCTCTTGCGCTTCAGCAGCGACGCTTGCTTCGCGGTGGCGTTCTTGAGTGCTGTCACCTGGTCGGGAGTCGGCACCGTCATGGTGCCGTCGGGCTTCTTGGCGTTGGTGCTGCCGCTCCAGCCGCAATTCCGCGCAAGCTTCGCGATGTGATCGCGCAGGACCGCAATGCCGGCCTGGTAGGCAGCGACGTCGTCCTTCGCTACGAACTCCTGTGTGCCGAACTGCGCAGTCGTTTTCTCCCCATAGGCCTTCCTGCACGACGCCTGGTGGTGTCCCTCGTGCGCAATGACGAACTCGGCCAGCGGTGCGCACATTCTCGAGCGCACGTCTTCGGGCTTCACGGGCCGTTGCTTCTGTTTTCCCTGGGCGTCCTTGACGTATTCGACGAGCGGGCAGTTCCTGTCGTTCAGGTCTGTGCCGAAGGATGGGGCGGCTCCGCCGCTGCCGCCGCCAGCGCCGGCCGGACTCAGCGGGCCGTAGAGCCCTCCCTGCATGGCTGCGCCGAGTTGACTGGCGGCAGCCTCCTGCATCGCGCTCACGGAGACGGGGTAGTACGCCTCCTTGACCCACCGATCGAAACGGTTGCGCAGGAACTCCTGTTCGAGCAGTTCGCGGTAGAGCTTCGGCAGGTCCTTGCACTGATTGCACCCAGGCGCAGCGGCCAGTGCTGGCGTCGCGGTGACCAGGACCGCGAGCACCGCGCACGAGATGGACTTTAGTAGCTTCACCGTTTGGACTCCTGCGTGACCGGCAGTGCCAGCGAGATTGCCAGTGCCGCGTCGTTGATGCGTTCGTCACCCGGGGCCATGGCCTGGGCCCGGGCGATCGACTCCGAAGCCATGGCCGACTGGCCGGATTCGAGTTCGGCGAGCGCCCGGTTGCTCCAGGCCCGCGCCGAATCCGGGACGCGTACGCTGGCTTCGCGCCACAGCACAGCGGGATCGGCCCAGACCGTCGCGCGCCACCAGCACAGCGCGCCGAGCGCGGCGAGGGTCGCCGTGGCCAGTACCGTTCGGACGCGCGGCCAGAGCGCCGGCGCGCACCCGAAGGCGGCGCCGAGCGCAATGCTCGGCCCGATCCACGCGGGATACAGGGCCTTCTCCGTAATCGGGTCCAGGCGCGCAAAGACGCTGTGTGTCGGCAGCAGCGCGACGATCGGCCACAACAGAGCCAATGCGATTTCGGGCACCCGGGCCTGCCATGCCTTCACTGCGCCGACCACCATCGCCAGCAGCGCCATGGCGCCGACGATCATCTCGGTCGCCGTGAAGACCTGGGGCTGCTCGACCGACAACGCCCAAGGGCGCCACCAGAGCGTCAGCGAAATCGGCAGCGCCGCAGCGTTGGTCGCGAGGGCGTCGCTCGGGGGCGACAAGGCCAGCGAATAAGTGAGTATCTCCCTCAGCCGCGTGCTCATGGCGATCGCGGCGACTGCCAGGACGGCTGTTGTTACCGCGGCGGGCGCGACGCGCCGCAGAATCTCGCGCGGCGGTGTCATCGGCTGACGAGTCCATTCCCAGAGCAGCAGCAGAGCCGGCAGCACCAGTGCCGTCTCTTTTGCAAGCACGGCCAGGGCCAGCGCGAGCAGCGACAGGCCGAGCCAGCGCGCCGAACCGATCCAGCGTTCGTGCGCCAGCAGGGCCCCCACCATCAGCGCCGTGGCGAGCAGCGTCGAGCGGCCGCTCGTCCAGGCGACGGCCGCCGCATGCGCAGGTTGCAGCGCGAAGATGGCCGCCGCGAACGCGACGGCACCCTCGCTGCGTACGCGGCGACGTGCGAGTGCCGCCACTCCAAGCACCGTCAGCGCGTGCAGGGTCATGTTGGTTGCGAGGAAGCCGGCGGGGGCGAACCCCCACAACTGGCGGTCTGCCGCGTAGCTGAGCCGCAGCAGGGGCCTGAACCCGTTCGCCAGACGGCTGGCCAGTGCGCCCGGGTCGGAGGTTGCCGGATCCATGACGACATTGACCAGGTCGTCGTAATGAAACTGGCCGCCGAGGCTCGGTGCCCAGGCGAAGAACACCACGACGAGCAGGAATACCGTCGTCCGCCACCCACCAGCGAGGACGAAGGTCTGCGAGGTCGATGTCGGTGCGCCGGTCAATGCGTCCCCAATTCGTGGTCGCGGCCCGGCTGTGTGTCGTGGCGAATCTCTATGCCGTAGGCGGCGAGTTTGTCTGGCTCGATCTTAGCGCAAAGCCCGGTCTCGGCAAGGCATGTCGCCGATAAGCCGCGGACCCGCGAGTTGATGCAGGAACTGCTGCTCGGCATCCCGGGACGCCGGGACCGTCCCGCGTCTCAGTTGCAACGCGCGAGCGAGTCGATCCAGCGGGTCACCAGCTCGACCCCCGCTGCATCCACCACGGTGCTCGCGAGCGGCGGCATTGCCTGCGCGTCACGACGATTCATGCGCGCGACCAGCACCGATCGCGTGGCGGCCCCCGGCGCGATGATCCTCGCGTTCACCAGGCCCAGCTCGCCCGCCTGCGGCGGACGATCGCAGCCGTTGGTGGCGGCAAGGGGCGTCGTGTAGCGCAAGTCGAGGTCCGTCGGCGTGCCGCCGTTCGGGCGGTGGCACTGCGAGCAGTTCGTGTGCAGGTAGGCGCGCGCGCGTTCATCGAGCGTGCCGGCGCTCCCGAACGGATCCTGCAGTGCCGGCAGTGCGGCCGGCGCGGTCGCGAGCGCCGGGTTGAACAGGCCGATCGAGTTCAGCGTCGCGATCTGGTTGGCCGTACGGCCAGTCTGCTCATATCGCAGCAATCCGTTCAGCTGCGCGATCTCGAGCCCGAGGCTGCGTCCCGCGGCGGCGGTGTGGCATGCCAGGCACTGGGACTCGCTCGGGAACACCCAGGCCTGCCCGCCGACGCTGACGGTCTTGCCGCCGATCACGCGCGCGGCGTCGGTGCCCTGCGCATTCCACTCGTAGCTGTAGCCGGCCCACTCGCCGTCCGTGTGCCGCATGAAGAGCCGGGTCTCGACGGGCCGTCCGCCCAGGCGGAAGTTCTTCATGAGCACGGCGCCGTTCGGGAAATCGATGTCGCCTTCGGGTGTCACCGTGAGGCTGCTGCCGTTCGGCAGCGCGAAGTAGCGCTCCTTGTCGGCGCCGTCCGACCAGAACGGCGCGTTAGGCGCGTACGGCAGGAGACCCGCCGCGGGTTTCGTGGGATCGCCAGGCAGCACGCAACCGGTTGCCGACAGCTGCGACGGGACGGATCCGCCGGCACTCGCGCCCTCGCGCAGCCGATGCAGCGTGCCGCTGTAGTTCACGACGTACAACTCGCCGTCGCTGCCCTGCCCGAAAGCAGCGATCGACAGGCCACTGTCGAATCCCGCGCTCACGGTCAGGGTCGGCGGCGTGTCGCTGGCGATGTGCCAGATGCGGCCGGTGACGAAGTCGCCGAACACGTAACGCCCGACCAGCGCCGGCAATCCCGTGCCTCGATAGACGTAGCCGCCAGTGACCGATTGCCCGACGCTGCGGCCGTACTGCGCGATCGGCGCGATGCTGCTGGCGGCGTTGGGGCCGCAGCTGGAACTGTAGGAATTCGTGCCTTCGAAGCAGCGCCAGCCGTAGTTGCCGCCCACGGTGATGCGATTGACTTCTTCGAGCGTTCCCTGGCCCACGTCGGCGAGCCACAGCTCGCCGCTCAGCCGGTCGAAGCTCCAACGCCATGGATTGCGCAGTCCATAGGCGAAGATCTCGGGGCAGTTCTGCGCACCCGTGCCGCCGCTGCACAGCGCGTTGCCGGCATACGGATTGCCGGCAGGAATGCGGTACGGCACGCCGCCGGTCGATCCGCCGATGTCGATGCGCAGCAGCTTGCCGAGCGTGGTCAGCAGGTTCTGGCCGTTGCCGATCGTTCCCCACGGGTCGCCGCCGCTGCCGCCGTCGCCGAAGCCGATGTACAGCAAGCCGTCCGGTCCGAAGGCGATGTTGCCGCCGTTGTGATTGGTCGCAGGTTGCGCGACGGTGAGCAGGATGACTTCGCTGGCGGGATCGAGAGTCGCGCCGCCGTCGCGGCTGCGAAACTCCGAGATGCGCGACACGAGCCCGCTCGTGGCGTTGGTGTACGAGAGGTACACACGCGGATCTGCGGGGAAGGCGGGGTGGAAGGCCATGCCGAGCAGGCCCTGCTCGCCACCCGAGCGCACGCGTGCGCTGATGTCGACGAAGCTGCGGCTGGTCGTGACCGCAGGCTGGTTGTCGAACACCCGCACGGTCCCGCCTTGCTCCACCACGAACCAGCGCGTAGCGTCGCCCGGCGCCTGCAGCAGCAGGACCGGGCTGGAGAATGCGGGCAGGCTGGCGAACACGCGCTCCGTTGCAAGCGTGACGGCCTGCGCCGGCCGGTCGCCGGCCACGCAGGTCGTGTTGTCGGGACGTGCGTCGAGCCCCAGGCTCGTGCTCGTCGTTGCGATCGCCGCTGCAGACAGCGCCGATTCGTTGGCCGGGGTGGCCGCGTCAAAGGCGCGCACCGTGTACGAGTACTGGGTCGCAGCCGCGAGACCGCTGTCGGTGAACGAGGTGCCCGTGACCGTCGCGATGGCGGTTGCAGCGCCGTTGCGGTACACGTGATAGCCGGCCACGCCGGTGCCGGAATCCGTTGCAGCCTGCCAGCTCACGACGATCTCGGTCGGGGACGCGGCACTAGCGCTGACGCCTTGCGGCACCGTCGGCGGCACGGTGTCCGCCAGCGGCGGCGCACCGGCGCCGGAGCTTCCTCCGCCGCAGCCGGTGAGCAGCAGCACCCCGAGCAGCAATGCCGCCCAGCACCCGCGCGGCCAGGGTTCGAACCGGTGACGTCTGCGCTCCATCCCGGGAGTATCTCAGCATCCGTCGCCATCGCAACGCACCGAGGCGACGTTCCCGGCTGCCGCCGCCGGATCCGGGATTTCCATCACGTCCCACGGGATGTGCCCACGCAATGGTGCCGTGCGCGTTCGGTCGCGGTGCGGCTCCTACAAGCCGAAGGTCGACCAGAAGTCGCAGCGGGCGGTATTGACGCCCTCGCCCATGGCGAGCGCGGCGGCGTCGAGGACCAGGTGGTTGTCGCGACTGGCGTCGTACGGCGTCCACGCCGGGGCGCCGACGGCGCTCGGGGTGCCATTGGCGGCCAGGCCGCCCCAGTACGCCTGCATGGACGTCGACAGCGCGCGCTCGGCCGCGGCCGGTGAGTAGCCCTGGATGTCGAGCACGCCGAACACGTACAGCAACTCCAGGCCGTGGACGGCGCCGTAGACACTCGCGGCAGGAGCGTCGGGGACCTCGGTGAAGAAGTACCGGTACACCGGCTCGGCCTGCGCGCTCGTGAGCGCACGTGCGATCGATCGGGAAGGGCAGATGAACTTGAGATCCGAGGTCAGCGCGACGTAGGCGCGGCGTGCGGAACCGAAGTTGGCGGACGAATACAGGTTCTCGACCTGCGTGCGTACCACGGGGTTGGGGAAGGTGCTGGCGAGGACGAGCTGGTACTGCGCCTCGCTGAAGGTGAGCGGGACGTCGCGGCCCGTTTCGTCCGCGTTGGCGCCGATGACGACTGGCACGCGGTTGTGCTGGCCCGTGCGGATCGCGTCGAGCGGCGCCGCCGGCAACAGGGTGCCGTCGACGTTGGGCTGGTAGGGTGCCTGGCTGCCAACGACGCTCACCTCGGGCGGCAGCGCTGCCAGCAACTCCGCCGGGGTCTTCGAGCGCAGGCAGGCGGGGATGTCGGAGGCGGTGCTGCAGCCGACGTTGTCGGTGAGCGTCGCGCCGGTGGCGAGCGCTTTGCTGCGGGCGTCGGCGATGCAGCCGCCGCTCTCGATCAGCGCGGAGGTGAAGAGCCCAGCGGCAGCGGGCGAGGCGAGCAGGGCGCAGACGTTCACGCCGCCGGCTGACTCACCGAAGATCATCACGCGGTCGCTGTTGCCGCCGAATGCGGCGATGTCGCGCTTGACCCACTTGAGCGCGGCGACGAGGTCTTCGAGCGCGTAGTTGCCGGAGCGTGCATCGGGTGCCTCGGCATCGAGTGCGGGATGCACGAGCCAGCCGAGCGGTCCGAGCCGGTACTGCAGCGTGACGACGACATTGCCGGAGGACTCGGCGAGCGCGGCGCCGTCGTACAGCAGGCGGCCGGGCACCACTTCTTCGCGCGCGGAACCTACGACGTTGCCGCCGCCGTGGATGAAGACCATGACCGGTTTGCGGCCCGCCGGGAACGTGGCTTTCGGCGTGAAGACGTTGACCGCGAGGCAGTCCTCGTCACCCTCGGGTACGCCGCTGCCGCGGTCGAGTTGGGGGCAGACTGGTGCGTAGGCGTTGGCGGTCACGGTGCCGGAGGGGCAGGGGGGTGATTCCGGGGAGCGCCAGCGACGCGGGCCGCCCGGCGCCGCGGCATAGCGGATGCCGAGGAACGACCAGCTGCTGCCGCGATCGCTGCCCTGGTAGTCGCCGCAGCTCGTTTTCGCCAGCCCTGGCACCGCCGGGGGCGTGGTGCCGCCGTCGCCGCTGCCGGACCCGCTACCGCCGCCACAGGCGGACAGCAGCAGACACAACGGAATCAACCTCAGGAATGGGCGCATGAGTAGCCTTGCTCGGTCATCGTCGTCACGGGAATAAACGACTGGCCTCGATTGTGGTTGACGCAAGCGGCTGCTGAGTAGCTTGGCCCCTGGATCCTGCGACCGGGTTCACTGTCGAAAGC
>JBAVJR010000248.1:0-2548 GCA_049687855.1 Steroidobacteraceae bacterium
CTGCAGTCGCTGGAAAAGGTGGAGCAGCATTTCCTCGAGGGCGAGAAGGGCGCAGTCAAGGCTGTGTTCGGCGTGCAGGGCTTCAGCTTCGGCGGCATCGGCCAGAACAACGGCATGGCCTGGATCAACCTGAAGGACTGGAGCGAGCGCAAGGCGCCTGAGCTGCACGCCGATGCGATCGCCGGCCGCGCGATGGCGGGACTGTCGCAGATCAAGGACGCTTTCGTCTTCGCGTTCGTGCCGCCGCCGATCCCGGAACTCGGCCTGGCAGCCGGCTTCGCCTTCTTCCTGAAGGACAACGGCGGGGCAGGCCACGAGGCGCTCACCGCCGCGCGCAACCAGTTCCTGGGTGCCGCCGCGCAGAGCAAGCTGCTGGCGAACGTACGCCCGAACGGGCAGGAGGACACGCCGCAGTTCCACATCGACGTCGACAACGAGCGGGCTGCTGCGCTCGGGCTGGCGACGGCCGACATCAATGCGACGTTCTCGGCGGCCTGGGGCGGCCAGTACATCGACGATTTCGTCGACCGCGGCCGCGTGAAGCGGGTGTACATCCGCGCGGATGCGCCTTTTCGCATGACGCCCGACGACTTCAAGCTCTGGTCGGTGCGCAACGCCGAGGGACGCATGGTGCCGTTCTCCGCGTTTGCGACGTCGCGCTGGGACTACGGCTCGCCACGCCTCGAGCGCTACAACGGCGTGCCGGCGATGGAGCTCAATGGCCAGGGCGCGCCGGGTGTCAGCACGGGCGAAGCGATGGCCGAAGTGGAGCGCCTGGTCGAACAGCTGCCGGCAGGCTTCGGCGTCGAGTGGACCGCCGTCTCCTACCAGGAACGGCAGGCAGGGTCGCAGACGCCGCTGCTCTACGCCCTGTCGCTGCTGATCGTCTTCCTGTGCCTCGCCGCGCTGTACGAAAGCTGGTCGATCCCGACGGCCGTCCTGATGGTGGCGCCGCTCGGCATCCTCGGTGCGACACTGGCCAGCACCCTGTTCGGCATGCACCGCGACGTGTATTTCCAGGTCGCGATGCTCACTACCGTCGGCCTCACCAGCAAGAACTCGATCCTGATCATCGAGTTCGCCAAGCGGAACCTCGAGCAGGGCATGGAACTGGTCGAGGCAACGATGCGGGCCGTGCAGATCAGGTTGCGCCCGATCCTGATGACCTCGCTGGCGTTCGGATTCGGCGTGCTGCCGCTCGCCATCGCGACCGGCGCGGGCTCCGGCGCGCAGCGCGCGATCGGGACCGGCGTGCTCGGCGGCATGGTGGCAGGCGTCACGCTGGGCCTGTTCTTCATTCCGCTGTTCTTCGTCGTGATCGAGCGCCTGTTCGTGCAGAGAAAGGCTCATGACTAGGCGAACGATGACCACGCTGGCGCTCGCTGCCGTCGTGATGACGGGTGGGTGCGGCGCGCTCGAGCCGCGTGTGCCCGAGGCTTCCCCTTCCATTCCGGCCGAGTGGCCCATGCCGGCTACGACTGCGGTTCCGAGCGCGACCGCCGGTAACACGGAGGCATCGTCCGGGACCCCAGCCACGGCCGACATCGGCTGGCGCGATTTCTTCGTCGATCCGCGACTGCAGGAAGTGATCGCCCGTGCCCTGACCAACAATCGCGACCTGCGGGTGGCCGTGCTCAATGTCGAGCGAGCGCGTGCGCTCTACCGCATCCAGCGGGCCGACCGCGTGCCGTCCATCGGGGCGACCGCGGCGATGGTCCGCACGGGCGGCGACCGCCCCGTCACCGATTCGTTCACTGCGGGTGTCGGCATCACCGAGTTCGAGCTCGACCTGTTCGGTCGCGTGCGCAACCTGAGCCAGGCGGCCCTGCAGCAGTACTTCGCGCAGGAGGAGGCGCGACGCAGCGCGCAACTGGCATTGATCGCGGAGGTCGCGAACGCGTACCTGACGCTCGCCGCCGACCAGGAACAGCTGCGCGTCGTGCAATCGACGCTCAGGACGCGCGAAGAATTCCATGCGCTGACGCAGCAGCGGTACGCGCTCGGCGCGGTCTCCGCGCTGGACGTCAGCCAGTCCCGCACGCAGGTCGAAGCCGCTCGCGCGGATGTCGCACGCTACTCCGGGCAGGCCGCGCAGACTGCCAACGCGCTGCAGTTGCTGGTCGGCGCGCCGGTGGGAGCCGACCTGCTGCCGCAGTCGTTCGGCGAGTCGGTCACGGGCCTTGCGCCTCTGCCCGCGGGCCTGCCGTCCGAAGTGCTGCTGCGGCGTCCCGACGTGCTCGCCGCCGAGCATCAGCTGCGTGCCGGCAATGCGAACATCGGTGCAGCACGCGCGGCTTTCTTTCCGTCAATCAAGCTCACCGGCTCCATCGGTTCCGCGAGCGATGAACTTTCGGGCCTGTTCGATGCGGGCACGGGCGTCTGGGCCTTCGTGCCCCAGGTCAACCTGCCGATCTTCGAGGGCGGCCGCCTGCGAGCGAACCTCGATGTCGCCCGTGCCGACCGCGACATCGCGTTGGCGCGGTACGAGCGGGCCATCCAGGCTGGCTTTCGCGACGCGGCGGACGCGCTCGCGCTCACCACGACGCTC
>JBAVJR010000249.1:0-13826 GCA_049687855.1 Steroidobacteraceae bacterium
CGCGCGGGCCGGTCGGCCGGAATCGGGCATGCAGCACCGGGTCGTGATATGCGCTGCGCAGCGCCAGGTGATCGGCATGGCCACGAACGCGGGCCGCATCGGCTTCGGCGAGCGGCCACTTCACCGGCGGCAGACGCACCGAGGTCGAGGTCTGGCCGGGAAGGCTCGGCCCGAACGTGACGTCGAGCTCTTTCGCTCCCGCCAGCGCACGCGTGGTCTGCACCAGCGCACGTTCGCCGCGTTCCGCGGCAGCTAGCGGCGCCTGGCGTGTCCGGTTGCTCAAACGACCTTCACGCGGGTGATCGCCTCCGGCAGTTCGGCGGCGAAGGCACGCTGGTAGAACTCGGCGACGGTCGGCCGCTCGAGTTCGTCGCACTTGTTGAGGAACGTGACGCGGAACGCGAGCCCGATGTCGCCGAAGATCTGCGCGTTCTCGGCCCACGCGATGACCGTGCGCGGACTCATCACCGTCGAGATGTCGCCGTTCATGAAGCCGTTGCGCGTCATGTCGGCCACGCGGACCATGGCCATGATCGTGCGCCGCCCCTCGGTCGTGTCGTATGCGGGCGTCTTGGCCAGCACGATCGCCGCTTCGGCGTCGTGGTCGAGGTAATTGAGCGTGGTGACGATCGACCAGCGGTCCATCTGGCCCTGGTTGATCTGCTGCGTGCCGTGGTACAGGCCGCTGGTGTCGCCGAGACCGATCGTGTTGCTGGTCGCAAACAGGCGGAAGAACGGGTGCGGGCTGATGATGCGGTTCTGGTCGAGCAGCGTCAGCTTGCCGCTCGCCTCGAGCACGCGCTGGATCACGAACATCACGTCCGGGCGGCCCGCATCGTACTCGTCGAACACGAGCGCGATCGGTCGCTGCAGTGCCCAGGGCAGCAGGCCTTCACGGAATTCCGTGACCTGTCGGCCGTCCTTGACCACGATCGCGTCGCGGCCGACGAGATCGATGCGGCTCACGTGGCCGTCGAGGTTGATGCGGATCAGCGGCCAGTTGAGCCGCGCGGCCACCTGTTCGACGTGGGTCGACTTGCCCGTGCCGTGGTACCCCTGCACCATCACGCGCCGGTTGTGGCGAAATCCCGCGAGGATCGCGAGGGTGGTGTCGGGATCGAAGCGGTAGCTGTCGTCGCGGTCGGGGACGTATTCGCTGTGCTGCGAAAACGCCGGCACCCTCATGTCGCTGTCGACGCCGAAGTCGCGCGCCGGGATCTCGCAGTCCGGCCGCAGGAGCACGAGGTCGTCGGAAGCCGTCATGTCATGAACCCAGGTGAATCCACGCCGACTTCACCTGCGTGTAGCTCAACAGGCCCTCGAGGCACTTGTCGCCGCCCTGCCCGGATTGCTTGTGGCCGAGGAAGGGGGACGTCGGGTCGCCGTGGTCGAAGCAGTTGACGTAGGTCGTGCCGGCCTCGAGCCCGCGCACGGCTTCGTGCGCCGAGCGCAGGTTGCTGGTCCAGACCGAACCGGCGAGGCCATAGATCGTGTCGTTGGCGATGCGCAGCGCATCCTGCAGGCCATCCACCTCGATCAGTGCCGCGACCGGCCCGAAGATCTCTTCCTGTGCGATCGTCATGCGGTTGTCGACCTGGGTGAACAACGCCGGGTTCACGTAGAAGCCCGGCCGGTCCGGCACGTTGCCGCCGAACTCGAGCTTGGCGCCCTCCTCGCGGCCCTTGGCGATGTAACCCAGCACCCGCTCATGCTGCTTCTTCGTGACCAGCGGCCCCATGTTCGTCTCGGGGTCGAGCGGATCGCCGGCGACGTACGCTTTCTGCCCGCGCTCGATGAAGCGGGCCGTGAATTCCTGCACGATGGGCTTGTCGACGAGCAGGCGCGAACCTGCGCTGCAGACCTCACCCATCACGCCGAAGACACCGTTGATTGCGTAGGTGACCGCGCGATCCATGTCTTCGAGATCCGCGAGGAAGATCTGCGGCGACTTGCCGCCGCATTCGAGACTCACGCGCTTCATGTTCGACTGGCCGGCATAGACCAGCATCTTCTTGCCGGTCACCGTCGAGCCGGTGAACGAGATCTTGGCGACGTCGTTGTGCAGCGCGAGCGGTGCGCCCGCATCGGCGCCGTAGCCGTTGATCACGTTGAGCACGCCCGGAGGAGCGCCGGCTTCGACGAAGAGTTCGGCCAGCAGCAGGGCCGACAACGGCGCCTGCTCGGCGGGCTTCAGCACGACGGAGTTGCCGGCGGCCAGTGCCGGGGCAATCTTCCATGCGATCTGCATCAGCGGGTAGTTCCACGGCGTGATGCAGCCGACGACGCCGAGCGGTTCGCGCAACGTGTAATGGAAGGCATCGACCGCCGTCGCGGTGACCGTGCCTTCGACCTTGTCGGAGAGTTCCGCGAAATAGCGGAACGTCAGCGCGGACTGCGGCACGTCCACGGCCACCATGTCCCGTACCGGCTTGCCCATGCACAGCGAGTCGAGCAGCGTGAAGCGCGCGGTGTGCTTCTCGATCAATGCCGCGAGGCGCACAAGGACGTCGAGGCGATCGCGGGGAGCCATCCGGCGCCACGTGCCTTCCCGGAACGCACGCTGCCCGCTGGCGACCGCGGCGTCGATATCCGTCGCGTCGCCGGCGGCGACCTCGCACAGGGGCTCGGCCGTGGCCGGGTTGACGACGGTGAACCGCCCGGCCCGGCCCGCAACGTGTTCGCCGTGAATGAAGTGGCCGGTCGGATAGCGCAGCTCGGCGGCCAGGCGATGCCAGTCGGCGCGGTTTTGCGGAACGGACATTGGAGACCTCGGGAAAGCGGGGGGCGAAGGATGCGGCAACCGGTCCGCAAGTTTAACGATTTCGGGGTCTTCGCGGCCGGTCACGTGGGTTGTTTCGCAGCGACTGCTTTTCCCGGCTGGTAGATAAAACTTTAGGCGACCGGCCGCGTTTTTGTGCGAGTCTTGCGGGCGTCCGGACAGGTTCCCTGCCCGGCGCCGCAACCTACGGAGTGGCACGTGACCGATATCCCGACCCCGGCTCGCCGGCCGTCCGGGCGCGACGCCCGCAGGGCACAGCGCGCGGGCCCCCTGCCCGACCATCTCCGCCCCGTGAAGCCCGGCATGGAGTCCGGGCGTTACCGGCCCCTGTCGCCGGAGGACGTCCAGAAGATCCACCGGACGGCCCTGAGGCTGCTCTCCGAGGTCGGCCTGGCCGACGCGCCTGAAAGCGGCGTCGAGTACCTGACCCGCGCCGGATGCACGCTGAACGACAACGGCCGGCTGCTGTTCCCCGCCGCGCTGATCGAAGACACGCTGGCCAAGGCCGCCCGGCACTTCGTGCTGCACGGGCAGGACCCGCGTTACGACCTCGAACCCTGGGGCAAGCGCAGCTACTTCGGCACGGCCGGCGCGGCCGTCAACATGGTCGATCCTCGCACGGGTTACCGCGAATCGACGATCAAGGACCTGTTCGACATCGGTCGCATCGTCGACGTGATGGAGCACATCCACTTCTTCCAGCGCGCCGTCGTGCCGCGCGACATCCCGGACCCGTTCGAGATGGACTTCAATACCTGCTACGCCGCCGTGTCGTCGACGACGAAACACGTCGGCAGCAGCTGGGTGCAACCGGAGCACGTCGAGGCCTCCCTCGAGATGCTGCATCTGATCGCGGGCGGCGAGCAGCAGTGGCGCGAGCGTCCGTTCGTGAGCCAGTCGAACTGTTTCGTCGTGCCGCCGATGAAGTTCGCGACCGATGCCTGCAAGTGCCTCGAAGTCGCGGTCCGTGGCGGCATGCCGGTGTTGCTGCTCTCGGCCGGCCAGGCCGGCGCAACGGCACCCGCGGCTCTCGCCGGCGCACTGGCCCAGGAAGTGGCGGAAGTCCTGGCGGGCCTCGTCTACGTCAACGCCATCAAGCCGGGCCACCCGGCGATCTTCGGTACCTGGTGCTTCGTGTCCGACCTGCGCACCGGCGCGATGTCGGGCGGCAGCCCCGAGCAGGCGCTGCTCTCGGCCGCGGCCGGCCAGATGGCGCACTTCTACGACCTGACGGGCGGCACGGCTTCCGGCATGACGGACTCGAAATTGCCAGACGGCCAGGCGGGCGCCGAGAAGGCGCTCAACCACGCGCTGGTCGGCAATGCGGGCGCGAACATGATCTACGAGTCGGCCGGCATGCACGCGAGCCTGCTCGGCTTCTCGCTCGAGAGCCTGGTGATCGACAACGACATCATCGGCGCCACGCAGCGCACGATCAAAGGCATCGAAGTCAACGACGAGCGTCTCTCGTTCGAGACGATCAAGGACGTCTGCCTCAACGGACCAGGTCATTTCCTCGGCAGCGACCAGACCTTGCAGCTGATGCAGACCGAGTACCTGTATCCCGGCGTCGGCGACCGCAAGAGTCCCAACGAATGGAACGAGCAGGGTGCGCTCGACGTTGCGCAGCGCGCGATGGCCAAGGTCGAGGAAATCCTCGGCCACCACTTTCCTTCACATGTCACCGAAGCCGTCGATGCCGAAATCCGCCGTCGCTTCCCGGTGAAGCTCGACCGGGCGCACATGCGGCCATCGGCCGAAGCGGCCGCCACGCGACGAGTCGGCTCGCGCTGATCGGGGGCCGGGACCGATGGCACTTCCGGGACACGCCAACGTCGTCATCGTCGGGGGCGGCATCGCAGGGTGCTCGATCGCCTATCACCTGACGCGCATCGGCATCACCGACGTGGTGCTGCTCGAACGCAAGCAGCTCACCTGCGGCACGACGTGGCACGCCGCCGGCCTGGTCGGCCAGTTGCGCGCAACGCGCAACCTGACCGAACTCGCGAAATACACCGCGGACCTGTTCCACTCGCTCGAGGCCGAGACCGGCCAGGCGACCGGGTTCAAGCAGAACGGCTCCCTCAGCGTAGCGATGAATCTTTCGCGGCTGGAGGAGCTGAAACGTGGCGCGTCGATGGGCAAGACCTTCGGCCTGCGCATCGACGAACTCACGCCGGGCGAGATCAAGGAACGCTGGCCGCTGCTCGAAGTCGGCGACCTGGTCGGCGGCATCTTCCTGCCCAAGGACGGCCAGACCAACCCGATCGACACGACCCAGGCGCTCGCCAAGGGCGCCAAGCAGCGCGGCGCGAAGATCTTCGAGAACACGAAGGTCGAACGCATCCGCGTCGAGCAAGGTCGCGCCGTCGGCGTCGAGACCGAATCGGGCTACATCGCGGCGGACACCGTGGTGCTCTGCGCCGGCATGTGGTCGCACCGCCTGGCGGCCGACATCAACGTGGCCTTGCCGCTGCACGCCGCGGAACACTTCTACATCGTCACCGAGCCCATCGACGGCCTGCCCGGCAACCTGCCCGTCCTGCGCGTGCAGGACGAATGCGCGTACTACAAGGAAGACGCGGGCAAGCTGCTCATGGGGTGTTTCGAACCCGTGGCGAAGCCTTGGGGCATGCAGGGCATTCCCGAGACTTTCTGCTTCGATGCGCTGCCCGAAGACTACGATCACTTCGAGCCTATCCTCGAAGCCGCGGTGCGACGCGTACCGGCACTGGGCGCCGCCGGCATCGCCCTGTTCTTCAACGGTCCCGAGAGCTTCACGCCGGACGACCGCTATCACATCGGCGAAGCGCCCGAAGTGCGCGACCTCTTCGTCGCCACCGGGTTCAACTCGGTCGGCATCGCTGCCAGCGGCGGCGTCGGCAAGGTCGTCGCCGACTGGATTCGCGACCGCCGTCCGCCCATGGACCTCGCGGACGTGGACGTGCGGCGCGTGGTGCCATTCCAGGCCAACAAGCACTACCTGCACGACCGCACCACCGAAACGCTTGGCCTGCTGTACGCGATGCACTGGCCTTACTACCAGTACTCCACCGCCCGCGGTGTGCGTCGCACGCCGTTGCACGATCGACTGGTCGCCGCGGGCGCCTGCATGGGCGAGACCGCCGGCTGGGAGCGTCCCAACTGGTATTCGACGCCGGGCTCGAGCCCACGCTACGAATACTCTTACGGCCGGCAGAACTGGTTCGATGCCTGCCGCGCGGAATGCGAGGCGGTCCGTGATGCCGTCGCGCTGTTCGACCAGACCTGTTTCGCAAAATTCATCGTGCAGGGCCGCGACGCCTGCGCGTTGCTGAACCGGCTGTCGACTGCGAACGTCGACGTGCCGCCGGGGCGCATCGTCTACACGCAGTGGCTCAATGACCGGGCCGGCATCGAAGCCGACCTGACGATCACTCGCCTCGCGGAGCGCGAGTACATGGTCGTCACCTCGGCGATCTGCCAGACGCGCGACCTGACGTGGCTGCGACGGGCGATCGAGGCACAGCCCGACGCGCACTGCACGGTGACCGACATCACCTCCGGCATCGCCATGCTGGGCATCATGGGCCCGCGCAGTCGCGAACTGCTGCAGGCGGTTTCGGGCGCCGATCTTTCGAACGAGGCGCATCCTTTCGGCCGCTCGCGCGAGATCGAGATCGGGTATGCGCGCGTGCGCGCGAGCCGCATCACCTACGTCGGCGAACTCGGCTGGGAGCTGTACCTGCCTGCCGAGCACTGCCTCGACGTTTACGAGCAATTGCTGGCATCCGGTGCGCCGCTTGGACTCATGCACGCCGGCTACCACGCGATGGGCGCCTGCCGCGTCGAGAAGGGCTACAAGCACTGGAGCCACGACATCGGCGACGAAGACACGCCGCTCGATGCCGGGCTCGGTTTCACGGTGGCCTGGGACAAGCCGGGCGGCTTCGTCGGTCGCGAAGCCCTGCTGGCACAGAAGGCTGCCGGCCCGCTCAAGCGTCGCCTCGTGCAGGTCATGCTGGACGACGCGTCGGATACGGCTCCCCTGCTCTACCACGAAGAACCGCTCGTCCGCGACGGCGTGATCGTGGGTTCCATCCGTTCGGGGGCGTGGGGCCATCGGCTCGGCCGCTCCATCGGCATGGGTTACGTCAGCTGCGACGACGGCGTCGCGGCGGAATGGCTGGCGTCCGGGCAATGGGAGGTGGAGGTCGCCTGCCGCCGGCATTCGTGCCGCGTGCAGTTGCAACCTTGGTATGACCCGCGCAATGAGCGCATCAGGAGTTGAGCAAAGCATGAAGACGCATGCCCGGGTAATCGTGATCGGCGGCGGTGCCGTCGGGGCTAGCGCCCTCTACCACCTGACGCAGCTCGGGCTCACCGATGTGGTGCTGCTCGAGCGCGACGAGCTCACGGCCGGGTCCACCTGGCACGCCGCGGGCAACTGCCCGAACTTCTCGACGTCGTGGAACGTCATCAAGCTGCAGCGCCACAGCACCAGGCTGTTCTCGACGCTGGCGGAAAAAGTCGGTTACGACATCAATTACCACGTCACCGGCAGCGTGCGGCTCGCGCACACGCGCGATCGCGTGGACGAGTTCAGGCACGTCGTCTCGCAGGCTCACGCCCAGGGCATCGAGTTCGAGATGCTGAGCCCCGCCGAGATCGTCGCGCGTCACCCGTTCGTCGACACGACCGACATCCTCGCGGGGCTCTACGATCCGTACGATGGCGACATCGACCCGGCGCAGCTCACTCAAGCGCTCGCCAAGGGCGCACGCGACGCGGGTGCGAAGATTTACCGTGGGACCAAGGTCACGGCGATCGAGCAGCTGCCGTCCGGCGAGTGGCGGGTGCACACGGACAAAGGCACGATCCAGGCCGAGTCCGTCATCAATGCGGCCGGCTACCGCGGCGGTGAAATCGCGGCGATGGTGGGCGAGTACCTGCCCATCGTCACGCTGTCGCACCAGTACCTGATCACCGAGGACATTCCCGCCCTGGCCGAGCGCGGCGATGCGCGCCTGCCCCTGCTGCGGGACCCGGACGTCAGCTACTACATGCGCCAGGAACGCCACGGCCTGATCCTGGGCCCGTACGAGTGGAAGGCCACGGCGCACTGGCTGGACAGGATTCCGGACGAGTTCGCGAACCAGTTGTTCGACGACGACCTCGGCCGGCTCGAGAAGTACATCGAAGCCGCGTGCGAACGCGTGCCGATCCTGGGCACGGCCGGCGTCAAGAAAGTGATCAACGGCCCGATCCCCTACGCGCCCGACGGCAACCCGCTGATCGGTCCCGCTCCTGGCCTGCCCGGCTTCTATCACTGCTGCGCATTCACTTTCGGTATCGCGCAGGCCGGTGGCGCCGGCAAGATCATTGCCGAATGGGTTGCGCACGGACAGCCCGAGTGGGACGTGTGGCCGCTCGATTCGCGCCGTTATCTCGATTTTGCGAACGACAAGTTCGTGCTGGCCAAGGCCATCGAGACCTACCAGCACGAATACGGCATCGGCTACCCGGCCGAGGAACGAGCCGCGGGTCGCCCCGCCAAGACTTCGCCGGCCTACCTGCGACTCGCTGCGAAAGGTGCGAAGTTCGGTGCCCGTGGCGGCTGGGAACGCGCGGTCTACTTCCCGCAGCCGGGCGATCCCACCGAGCCGGCAGTCTCTTTCCGTCGTCCGGCGTGGCACAAGGCGATCGCGCGTGAGTGCGAGGCGGCCGCAAAGCGCGTTGCCGTGCTCGACCTGCCGGGCTTCACCAAGTTCGAGGTGACCGGCGCGGGCGCTCCCGCATGGCTCGATCGCATGGTCGCGGGCGTCGTGCCCAAGCCCGGTCGCACGGCCCTCAACTATTTCCTGAACGACAAGGGTGGCATCGTCACCGAGATGACGCTGACCAACCTCGGCGCCGGCCGCTACTGGCTGATCAGCGCCGCCGCGGGCGAGAAGCACGACGAGCACTGGCTGCGCGAGCACCTGCCGGCGGACGGCTCGGTGCGCATCGACAACGTCTCGGCGCGCTACGGCTCGCTGATCGTCGTCGGACCGAAGTCGCGCGAGCTGCTGGCAAAGCTGACGCGTTCCGACCTCTCGAACGAGGCCTTCCCGTGGTTGTCGGTGCGCACGATCGACATCGGCTACACCAGGGCCATCGCGCTGCGCGTGAACTACGTGGGCGAACTCGGCTGGGAACTGCACGTGCCGGCCGAACACGTGCTTTCGGTGTACGACCTGATCTGGGCCGCGGGTGAGCCGCTCGGCATCGCCGACTACGGCCTGTACGCGATGGACAGCCTGCGCCTCGAGAAGTGCTACCGCGCCTGGAAAGGCGACCTGACGACCGAGTACACGCCGTTCATGGCGTCGCTCGACCGCTTTGTGAAACTCGACAAACCGGGCGGCTTCATCGGCCAGGACGCATTGCGCCGCGAGGCAAAGACCGGGCCGGTCGAGCGCTTCGTGCCGCTGCTGGTCGACGCGGGTGATGCCGATGCGGCCGCAGTGTCGATCGTCTACGACGGCGACAAGATGGTGGGTCTCGTCACCTCGGGTGGCTATGGCTACCGGATGGGGCAGAGCATCGCACTCGCCTACGTTCGAACGGACCTGGCGGTGCCGGGCACCGTGCTCGAGGTGGAGATCCTGGGCGAGCGCCGCCGAGCCGTGGTGGGCAAGGAACCGCTGTACGATCCGGACAACCTGCGCCTCAGGGGCTGACCGCCTGCCGACTCAGCGTCGGTGGTCCTGCAGCAGCGCCTTGAGGAAGCCGGGTATCAGCACCGCCATCAAGGCGAGGTAAGGCAGCGCCATGACGATGGTGGCCGACTGCAGTCCCTTCAGGCCGGCGTCGCCACCCAGCACCAGCAGCGTCGTGGCCACGAGTCCGATCAGCAACACCCAGAGCACGCGCTGCGGGCGCGGCGTGTCGGTGCGCCCGTTCGACGCCAGGTTGTCGGCCACCAGCGCGCCCGAGTCGACCGAGGTCACGGTGAAGATCACCAGCAACACGACCACCAGCAACGAGGTGATGGCGGACAGCGGCAGTTGACCGAGGAACTGGAAGATCGCCATGTTGACGTCCTGGACTCCGCCGGCGAGCGGGCCCTTGCCGTCGATCACCTGGGCGATGGCGCCACCGCCGAAAGCGGTGAACCACAACGCGGCGAAGGCAGCCGGCGCCACCATCACCACGCCCACCATCTGGCGGATCGTGCGTCCGCGCGAGACGCGTGCGATGAACACTCCGACCAGGGGCCCCCAGCTGCACCACCAGGCCCAGTAGTACACCGTCCACGCGTGGTACCAGTCCGTGTCGGGGCGCAGCCTCCAGTCGGACAAGGGCAGGATCAGGCGCGCGTAGTCCGCCAGCGCCGTCAGGAGGCCCGTCAGGTAGGCGCCGAGCCCGAAGCCCACGGCGCAGAACACCAGCAGCAGGACAGCCAGCGCCATATTGAGGTTGGAGAGACGCAGGATGCCGACCTCGATGCCGGTCCAGACCGAATATCCAGCCGTCAGGCAGACAGCGGCGATGAAGAGCCCCTGCATCAGGAGACCATCGGGCGTGCCGAGGACCGCATGCATGCCGGCGGCCGACTGCATCGCGCCGAGACCGAGCGACGTCGCCAGGCCGAACGTGGTCAACACCACGGTGAAGACGTCGACACCCTGGCCGATGGGCCCGGCGTGACGATGCCCGATCAGCGGCGACAGCGCCGAGCTCATCGCGAAGGGCAAGCCCTTGTTGTACGCGAAGTAACCCACCACGAGCGCCGTGACGAGGTAGACGGCCCACGGATGCAGGCCCCAGTGGAACAGTGCGGACCCCATCGCGGCGTGAGCCGCCGCGGGCGTTCGTGGCGTGACGTTCAAGGGTGTATCCGGCCAGCCCGTGTACGCGGCCACCGGCTCGGCCACGCCCCAGTAGAGCAGGCCGACGCCCATGCCGGCCGCGAACATCATCGAGAACCACGACACGAAGCCGAACTGCGGCTGGGCCTCAGGCCCGCCCAGTCGAATCCTGCCGAGCGGTGACAGCGCCAGGACGACGCACAGCACGACGAACAGGTTGCCCATGATCATGATGAAACTGTCGAAGTGCTGCAGGATTCCGCCGCGCAGCCGGGCGACTGCCGTATTGAATCCGCCCGGGTCGAGCAGCGCCGCAATCACCGCCAGCACGATCAGCGCCACCGCCAGCGGGAACACCGTGCGGTGCACGCGCAAGCCCAGGAACTCGAGCCCGCGATCGGCAACGGTCTCGCGCTGATTCACGGGAGCCCCGTACCGGCAGTCCTGTGAATCAATGCCGGTCCGTTCAAGCGACTGGCTCGCGGTCGATCTCGCGCAGCAGTTCGACCACGTAGGTGGCGAACGACCGCCAGACCTCCAGCCTGAATACCTGCTCGGCCGGACGCCAAAGCACGATCTCGGCCTTGCCGAACACCGTGCGCGTACACATGCCTGGCGGGAAATCGCGCAGGTTGAGCGGCAACGGGCACTGCGCCTCGAGCAGCCATTCCGCGCGCGGCCCGTGTACGCCGACCCCGACCTGGCGGTGACTCACGTCCACCAGCGAATAGGCATGGCCGTCCAGGGCGCGCGACAGCGTCGATTCGATCGCCGCGCCCTCGCCGTCTGCCGCCAGCAGCAGGTGCTCGTCCGGGCCCAGCCACAGGGCGGCACGCGAGCCGTCGGTCGCGGCGCGACACGCGGCTTCAGGCAGCACGACACCAAACGCTTGACCGGCCCCCACGCGAGCAGCGGCGTTGCCGCGGAAAATGAAGCGCGAGGCAGGCTCCGCGGATTCGAGCCACGCGGCCCTGGGCAGTGCAACGGTGCGGCGGATCGCTGCGTCAGCCATGGAGTCGCGCTCCTTCGGCGTCATAGAACACGGTCGCGGTGACCTGCACCGCGATTTCACCACCGGGCATCGGCACGTAAAGCGTCTCGCCGATGCGAGCGCGACCGCCGCGCACCAGCGCGAGCGCAATCGAACGCCCGAGCACGGCACTGTGATACGAGGACGTGACGTGGCCGATCATCTTCAGTGGCGCGCGCTGGCCGGGCGTCGCGACGACCTGTGCGCCCTCTTCCAGCACCACCTTTGGATCGACCGTCAGCAGTCCCACGAGCTGCTTGCGATCGGGCGCATGCATCGTTGCGCGCGCGAGCGAGCGCTTGCCGACGAAGTCGGGTTTCGACTTCGCGATGGCCCAGCCGAGGCCGGCGTCATCCGGCGTCACCGTGCCGTCCGTCTCCTGGCCCACGATGATGTAGCCCTTTTCCGCGCGCAGCACGTGCATCGCTTCGGTGCCGTACGGCGTGATGCCGTGCGACTGGCCCGATGCGTGAATCGCCTCCCACACGGCGAGCCCGTAATCGGACGGAACGTTGACCTCGTAGCCGAGTTCACCGGTGAAGCTCATGCGAAAGAGGCGCATTGGCACGCCGCAGATCCGCCCCTGCGTGACGCCAAGGTGCGGCAGCGCCGCTGCCGCGAGGTCGACGTCGCTGACCAGCGGCGCAAGCACGTCACGCGCGCGTGGGCCCTGCACGGCGATCACGGCCCACTGCTCGGTGGTCGACGTCAGCCAGCACTGCAGGTCCGGCCATTCGGTCTGCAGGTAGTCCTCCATCATCCCGAACACGCGCGCGGCGCCGCCAGTCGTGGTCGTGACGTGGAACCGGTCTTCGGCGATGCGTGCGATCACGCCGTCGTCGTAAATGAAGCCGTCGTCGCGCAGCAGGATACCGTACCGGGAGCGGCCGACAGCCAGCGTGGCGAAGCCGTTCACGTACATGCGTGACAGGAACGTCGCGGCACCGGGGCCGACTACCTCGATCTTGCCGAGCGTCGACGCGTCGAACATGCCGACCCCTGCGCGCACGGCATTGCACTCGCGATCTACGGCAGCGTGCATGTCCTCGCCGGAGCGCGGGAAGTACCGCGCCCGCTTCCACTGGCCGACGTCCTCGAACACGGCGCCCTGCTGCACCGCCCAGTCGTGCGTCGGGGTCGTGCGGACCGGATCGAACAGGTCGCCGCGGTCATAGCCTGCGAAGATGCCGAACGTGACCGGCGTGTAGGGCATGCGGAAAGTCGTGAGGCCCACCTTGGGGATCGTCCGGCCGAGCTCGCCGGCCACGAACGCAAGCGCGTTCATGTTGGAGGTCTTGCCCTGGTCCGTCGCCATGCCGGTGGTCGTGTAGCGCTTGATGTGCTCGACCGATTCAAACCCTTCGCGCATGGCCAGCGCGAGGTCCTTGGTGGTGACGTCGTTCTGGAAGTCGACGAACGCACGCGACGGCTGCCGGTGGTTGGCCCACGGCAGCACGCCCGGCAGGCCGTGCATGCTGAACTCACGGGCCTGCACGCGGTATTCCTGCGCCGCGACCGAATGCCCCGCTGCCAGCGCCGACTCCGCACCCACGCGCGCGCCGTCGTTCAGGACCTGGGCATAACCATCGACGCCACGGCATGAACCTGCGGAGGACTCCGGCTCCGCTGAGACGGACGGCAGGAACGCCTGGCGTGCTTCGTTGAATTCGAGCTTGCCGCGCGACTGCGAGAACAAGTGGACGCTGGGCGTGTAACCGCCCGAGACCAGCAAGGCGTCGCACTCAACGCGGCGCGTGTCGTTGACCGCGCCGCTCGCGAGCACGCCAATCGTCACCTCGCGCACACCGAGTCGGCCGCGCGTACCGAGTACGGTCGCACCCGTGACCACTTCGATACCCGCTTGCCGGGCCAAGTCGGCTGGCGCGCCGGCCGCAGCCATTCGCACGTCGGCAATCAAGGCCACGCGTACTCCGGCCGCATGCAGGTCGAGCGCGGTCGCGTAGGCCGCATCGCTGCCGGTGACCAGCACGATGTTCTGCCCTACCCCAACGCCGTGACGGTTCAGGTATGTGCGTGCTGCGGAGGCCAGCATGACACCCGGTCGATCGTTACCCGGAAACACCAGCGGCCGCTCGATGGAGCCGGTGGCGAGCACGACGCGTGCGGCACGCACCTGCCACAGCCGCTCGCGCGGGGTGTCGGCCGCAGGCGCTGGCACGTGCTC
>JBAVJR010000250.1:0-6989 GCA_049687855.1 Steroidobacteraceae bacterium
GGCGCACCCACCGCCGACGGTGCTCCCCGCAAGCGTCGCCGTCGCGGCGGACGCGGACGCTCGGGCGGCCCGCAGGGCGAAAGCACCGGCGCGCCTCAGGGCGGCGGTGATCCCGGCCCGGTGCCTGCGGGGAGCTGAGCCAGCACCGAATCGCGCAGGTCTGCGAGCCTGCGCACGCCGGCGATGCCAGCGACCGGGGGATGCGGCGGACGCGTCGAGTCCGGCTGCAGCACCTGGTAGATCCATGCCACCTGCGCCCGGTGCGCCGCCTGCAGCACCGCTGCGCTGTCGTCCACGAACAAGGTGCGGGCGAGCGGCACATCGTGCCTGCGTGCGAGTTCCACCCAGAACTCCGGACGTTCTTTCGGCACGCCGAATTCGTGCGACGACACGAGTTCGTCGAAGTGCCGTGACAGCTGGGTCTGCGCGTCCTTCACCCGCAGGCTGATCGGGTGCGCGTTGGTCGTGAGCAGCACGCGCTTGCCGAGGCCCCGCAGCAGGTCGAGGAAGTCCGCGGCGCCCTCGAGGTAGCGGATCTCGTCGCGGAACTCGTGCTTGAGCGCGGGGATGTCGAGCCCGAGCTCGTCGCTCCAGTGATCCACGCAGTACCAGTCGAGCGTGCCGCGCTTCGCGTCGAAGCGCGGCTTGAGCTGCGCCATGGCCGCGTCGAAATCGAGGCTGCGCGCCGCGCCCCAGCGCCGCGGCAGGACGTCCAGCCAGAACAGGTTGTCGAAATGCAGGTCGAGCACGGTGCCGTCCATGTCGAGGCACACGACGTCGATGCGGGACCAGTCGGGGATCGGGAAGTCGGACATCGGCGGGGGGGCGTCCTGGCGACGCAGACTGGTGGACGGGGCCGGTATGATACGGCCGTCCATCACCGGGAGATGAGCTTGAACGCTGCCGTAACCCGCGACCCTGCGTCGCTGCTGCCCGAAGTCCTGCGGCTGGTCGACGCCGCCGGCACCGCGATCCTCGAGGTGTACGCGTCGGGACACGAGGTCGAATACAAGACCGACGAATCGCCGATCACGCGCGCAGACCGCGCTGCGCACGACATCCTGAGCGCCGGGCTGCGCCGGCTCACGCCGGAAGTCCCCGTGCTCTCGGAAGAATCGGCGGACGAGCATGCGCCGTCGGTCAGGCGCCAATGGAGCGATTTCTGGCTGATCGATCCGCTCGACGGCACCAAGGAATTCATCAACCGCAATGGCGAATTCACGGTCAACGTCGCGCTGATCCGCGACCACAAGCCCGCCCTCGGCGTCGTGTCGGCACCGGTGCTCAACCTCGTGTACTACGGTGCCGCAGGCATGGGCGCGTTCGTCGCACACGCGGGTGAAAAGGCCCGTTCCATCCAGGTGCGTCGCCCCGCCGCGGACCCGCTGGTGATCGTCGGCAGCCGGTCGCACCGCGGCGATTCGCTCGACAGCGTGCTCGAACGGATTGGTCCGCACGAGATGCGGCCGATGGGCAGTTCGCTCAAGTTCTGCCTGGTCGCCGAAGGCACGGCCGACTTCTACCCGCGCCTGGGTCCGACCTGTGAATGGGACACGGCGGCCGCGCAGGCAGTGGTCGAGGCGGCCGGCGGGTCGGTGACGACGCTGGATGGCCTGCCCCTGCGCTACAACGAGCGCGACACCCTGTTGAACCCGCATTTCCTCGCGTTCGGCGACGCCTCCCGCCACTGGCACAAGCTGTTCTGAGCCTCGTCCGCCGTGGAACTCTCGTGGAGCCTGCTGCTCCTGTGCATCGCCTTCAGCGGCTTCGTGCTGTTCTGGCACGACGCGCTCGGGGCGCGTGAACGGGCCAACGACGCGGCCCGCGAAACGTGCGTCGCGACCGGCGGCATCCTGCTCGATGGGACCGTCGCGTTCCGGTCGATCAGGGTCGTGCGGGCCGCCGGCGGGCGGCTGGCCTTCGAGCGCACCTACCTCTTCGATTACACCCTCGACGGCAATACCCGGCAGCAGGGGTTCGTCGTGATGTTCGGGCAGCGCGTCGAGACCATCGGGCTGGACTAGCTCCCTTTTTGCACGGCCGGGGGCTAAAGTATCCGCCCCGTACCGGACCACGAACAGCGCCCCGCGATGGCTGAACAGACGGACAACGTCGACACCGAGACGTTCCAGAACCTGCACCGGTTGCGGGGCCTGCGCATCGAGCATCGCGACCTCGACGACGTGATCCATCGCCTGCAACTCGACCTCTACGTCGACCAGGTCCAGCTGCGTCGACTGAAGAAACGCAAGCTCATGCTGAAGGACCAGATCGCTCGCCTCGAGAGCCAGCTGATCCCGGACCTCAACGCGTGACGGGATGAGAAGCCAACTGCAGGCGGTCGGCGACACCCTGGCAAGCCTGCTGCAGCCCGATAACTTCCTGCAGCTGGTCGTCATCGGCGGCGCGCTGCTGCTCGGCTGGTGGGCCGCGGTCCACGCCCGGTCGCACATCACGGTCGCGCCGGAGCCCGAGAACCTGCCCGACCGCCTGCGCGAACTGCTCTTCATCGGCGCGCCACCGGCCCTGACGCTCGTGATCCTGGCTGCAGCCGACGGACTGCTGCACGCAGCAGGACTGCAGGCGCGCATGGTCGACGTGGCGGTGCAGCTGGTCGGGCTGCTGCTGCTGATCCGGGTCGTCATCTACGTGCTGCGCGTGTCGCTCGGTACCCGCGCCCGGCTCAAGGGCTGGGGCGCCGCGATCACCGGCGTGATCTGGATCTTCCTGTCGCTGCACCTGCTGGGCTGGGGCGACGAGGTCATCCGCGTCCTCGACGGCATCGGCATGCAGGCGGGCAAGACGCGCATCTCCGTCTGGTCGGTCATGAAGCTGCTGGTCACCGTCAGCGTCTTCGTGCTGCTGGCGCTGTGGGTCTCGCGCTGGCTCGAGCGCCACGTGCTCAAGCTCGACGCGCTTGCCCCGACGATGCGCATCGGCATCGCGAAGTTCATGCAGGCGTTCTTGGTCGGCCTCTCCGTGCTGGTCGGGCTGAACGCGGCCGGCCTCGACCTGACGACGCTGAACGTGCTCACGGGCGCCATCGGCATCGGCCTCGGCTTCGGCCTGCAGAGCATCGCGGCCAACTTCGTCAGCGGCTTCGTGCTGCTGATGGACCGCTCGATCAAGCCGGGCGACGTCATCAGCTTCACCGGCACCACCGGCACGGCGACGGAAGGCTTCGGGTGGGTCGAGGAACTGCGCGGACGCTACGTCGTCGTGCGCGACCGCGACGGCGTCGAGACGCTGGTTCCCAACCAGAACCTGATCACCAACCCCGTGATCAACTGGAGCTACACGGATCCGAAGGTGCGGCTGAAGCTGCCGATCCGCGTGAGCTACAAGGACGACCCCGAGTTCGCCATGCGGTTGCTGTTGCAGGCCACCGAGGGCCATCCCCGCATCATCCGCGATCCCGCGCCGGTCGCGCGCCTGATGGGCTTCGGCGACCACGGCATCGAGCTCGAACTCCGGTTCTGGATTCCGGACCCGCAGGAAGGCGTCAACAACGTGCGGTCCGACGTGAACCGTCGCATCTGGCGGTTGTTCAAGGACAACGGCGTGACGATCCCGGTGGCGCAGCGCGAGATCCGCGTCGAGATGGCGCCCGCCTCGCCCGTCGCTCCGCGCGACTGATCGCCGGTCGTGCCCTTCGAAATCAACGCATCCGTCGCCATTCCGGACGACCTGATCGAGTTCCGCGCCGTGCGCGCATCGGGACCGGGCGGCCAGAACGTCAACAAGGTGTCCAACGCCGTCGAGCTGCGTTTCGATTCGGCCGCATGGGACGGCCTGTGGCCGAACGCGCGCGCGCGATTGAAGCTGCTCGCGGGGCGCCGCATGACCGACGCGGGAATGATCGTCATCGACGCGCAGCGCCTGCGTTCGCAGGAGCAGAATCGCGCGGATGCGCTCGAGCGGCTGCGCACGATGATCCTGGCAGCGCTGGTCGAGCCCAAGCCTCGTCGCAAGACGAAGCCGACGCGGGCATCGAAGGTCAGGCGCCTCGAGGGCAAGACGCAGCGCGGCAAGGTCAAGGTACTGCGCCAAAACAAATTTGATGACTGAGGTGCCGTTCGTGATCAGGGGACCATGGGCCTGCCGCGCCGATAGCGGCTGGCGTTTCGCCGCAGCCATTCCGAGGCGCGCGTCCGCACCGTTTCCGCCCGTTCCTCGGCTCCTGCATCACGTTCCGAGCGCGAAACTTCCTGCATTGCAACCTTCACCGACACCAGGATCGGAGTCGCGAGCGCGACACCCGCCACGCCCCAGAGCCAGCCGCCGAACCAGAGTCCGAGCAGCACGAGCGGCGGACTGATGTCGATCCGCCGCCCGACCAGCACCGGTTGCAGCACCTGCCCCTCCAGCGTCGCCAGGAACAGGTACGTGCCCGCCACGCTCATGGCCTTGCCAACGCCGTCGAACGACACGAGCGCGACGACGGCCAGCAGCGTCAGTGTCGTCGCCGAACCCGCGTACGGAATGAAGTTGAACAGGAATGCGATCACGCCCCACAGCAGCGGATTCGGCATGTCGAGCCACGCCATCGTGAGCGCAGTGCCGACGCCAAGAATCGAGTTGCTGAAAGTCACGGCCGCAAAGTAGCGGCCGAGTTCGCTGCGGACGCGCTCGAACACCTGGCCGAACCGTCCCCACGGTGCGTCGGGATTCCCATTGCGACCGACGTTGGCCAGGTCGGTGGCGAGCAGGAACAACGTGAGGAACAGCATGCTCACGATGGTGATGATCCAGTCCTGGGTACTCTCGACGAGCCCCTTCGACTCGAGCGCCACCGAGGTCGGTTCGTCGTTCGACTTCGAAGCAGGCTCGGCCATGCGCCCGGCCTGCGTCGACACCGATTCGACCTTGGCAATGAAGCGCGTCATGGGCCGGATCTTGGTCTCGAGCTTGCGCATCGTGGCGGGCGCCGTTTCGAGCCAGTCGCGCGCGGGCTGCCACGTAGCACTGAGACCCGCAGCGACGAGGGCCATGAGCGCAACGACCAGCAGCGTGGCAGCAACGACGCGTGGAACACGCCAGCGCGCGAACGCCTCGACGGCAGGTGACAGCAGCAGCGTGACGAAGACGGCGAAGAGCACGGGCACGACGGCTTGCTGTGCGATCTTCAGCGCGCCGAGCAGCGCCACGCCCGCAATCAGCCAGAGCGAGTACTGCGTCCACGCCGCCCGCACCCTGGCGCGCCGCGGCCGATCCGGCTCGGGTGGCGCGGCGGGTAGCTGCGAAACACGGTGTGTCATCGGGCCAAGTATCCGCCCGCGGGCCTCGAACTCACAGAATTATTCGGGTAGTCCGGCGCCTGCGATGCGCGCGGTCGCCGTCCCGCGGCGAGCCCGACAATGCTGCGTAAGATCAATTCACAGCCGCGCCCCGATTCCGGGGTACATCTGGCGGGCTCTACGCCTGCTGTCCAGGCCTCAGCGGTGCACGACCTGCAGGATCGAGTTGCGGATCTGCTCGTGCAGCACGAACTGCGCGTCCGCGGCGACCGCCTGCAAGACCTGCGCATCGAAGACGAGCCTGCCCTCCGCGGCCTCGCTCACGACGTTGCGCGCGCGCAGGCGCTCGACGAAATTTCCGAACAGCGCGCGGTCGAAGAACTCGGGTGAATTGAGTTCGTACAGCATCGCCATGCGCTGCGCGGTGAGCTGGCACTGCCGCTCGAGCGCTTCCTGGGTCAGGCGTCCGCTGCCCGCGCGCAGCAGCAGGGAAATCGCGAGGTAGTAGCGTTCGAGGATCGGCACGCTGATGCGCGCCAGCACCGAAAGCTGCACGGCTTCGCTCGACTCGGCGGCCGGGCGCCGCCACTCGCTGCGGTCGTCGGAGGCCGTGAGCAGGCCGTGGTTCAGCAGGTCCTCGAGCAGCTCATCGACCACTGCCGGCAGTTCGTGCTCGCGCCAGTGCAGGAAGTACTCGTCCGCGACGTACGGATAGACGCGGCCCGCCAGTCGCTGCAGGTCGACCCGCCGCACGGAAGCATTGTTGAGGAAGGCGCTCGCCAGCAACGAGGGCATCAGCAGCAGGTGCAGGACGTTGTTGCGATAGTAGCTGGAAAGCACCGCCGTCGATTCGGACATGCCGACGATGTCGCCGAGCGGATGCGGTTGCCGGTACAGCATGCGCAGTGAATCGCAGTGCCGGATCATCGACTGGCCATCGAGCGGCGTGACCCAGACGCGCGGCGAATACGGTGCCTGCCGCATCAGCGACGCATACAGCTCGAGCTGACGGGCCAGGTCGGCCTCGCCCATGCGCTGCCGCGGCGTCGCGAGCAGCACCGTGCCCATCAGGTTGACCGGCGTCACGCACGCGGCGGCGTTGATGCGCGTCATGATCTGGTGCGCGAGGTCGACACAGAGCGGCGACAGCCAGGCGGGCTTGTCGTCCGTCACGGGCCGCTGCCGGTCCCACCCAGGCACGTAGCGTTCGAGCAGGTCGTCGAGTGGCAGCGGCTCGCCGAAACTCACGTACACCTTGCCGAAGCGGCTGCGCAGTTCGGGCAGCGTGCGCAGCATGCCGACGACCGACTCCTTCTCCTTCGGGCGTCCGGACAGCTCACCGATGTAGGTGCGGCCTTCGACGAGCCGCTCGTAGCCGAAATAGACCGGCACGAACACGACGGGGCGCACCGGCTTGCGCACGTAGGCGCGCACGGTCATCGCGAGCATGCCCGTCTTGGGATGCAGCAGGCGTCCGGTGCGGCTGCGGCCGCCTTCGATGAAATATTCGATCGAGTGGCCGCGCGCCATCATCGCGCCGAGGTAGCGGGAGAATACGGCCGAGTAGGTCGCGTTGCCGCTGAAACTGCGGCGCAGGAAGAACGCGCCGCCGCGTCGCAGCAACGAGCCGATGACCGGCATGTTGAGGTTGATGCCGGCTGCGATGTGCGGCACCGCATAACCCTTGTGGTAGACGACGTACGACAGCAGCAGGTAGTCCATGTGGCTGCGGTGGCACGGCACGTAGACGAT
>JBAVJR010000251.1:0-2714 GCA_049687855.1 Steroidobacteraceae bacterium
CGCTTCTGCATCACGTCGCGGCGCAGGTCGATGTAGCGGTACTTGAGCCGCGTCTCTTCCTTCACGTCCTCGTCGAGCTGGAACGGGATCGGCTCGGAGCGGTTCAGCACTTCGATGCCGCGCGCCAGCAGTTCGACCTGGCCCGACGCGAGGTTTGCGTTCGCCGTGCCCGCGGGGCGTGGCCGCACCGTGCCCGTGACCTTGATCACCCACTCGCCGCGCAGGCGCTCGGCCTCGGCAAAGACGGCGGCCGCGTCCGGATCGAAGACGACCTGCAGCAGTCCGTCGCGGTCGCGCAGGTCGACGAAAATGACGCCGCCGTGGTCGCGACGGCGATGGACCCAGCCGGCCACTTCGACCGTGGATCCGACGAGGCGCTCGTTGACGTCGCCGCAGTAATGGGTGCGCATGGGCATGGGGGAAATCCCGTCAGGAAGGGGTGCCGGGGACCGGCCCGGGCCGATCCTCGACACTGAGCCGGAAGATGTTACGGAGACGGTTGTTGCAGCGCAAGATTGGCCTGTTCGACCCCCTTGGGCTGCCAGTCCGGGGTGATCACGCCCAGGGTGAAGATCATCTTGAAGGCGTCATCGACGGACATATCCATGAAATGCACTTCGCGGCGGTCGACGGCGATCAGGAAACCGGTCGTGGGATTGGGCGTGGTGGGAACGAAGACATTGACCAGGTCGGCGCCGGTTCTGCCGCGAATCTCGGCCAGGTTCTCGGCCATCAGGAACCCGATGCTCCACGCTCCCGGGCGCGGGAACTCGACCATCACCACCTGCTTGAACGACTTGCCTTTGTCGGTGAGCACCGTCTCGCTGAAGGTCTTGGCGCCGCCATAGACCGCGCCGATCACCGGGATGCGCCGCACGAGGTTCTCGAAACCTTGCACCATCTGGCCGCCGAACAGGTTGCGGACCACGACGCCGGTGACGAGCAGCAAGATGAACGACAGGACGATGCCGACGCCGGGCACGTACTGGCCGACGAGGGCTTCGGGACGCCAGGGTGGCGGCAACAGCACCAGCGACTGGTCGAGAATGCCCGACAGGAAGCGAATGACCCACACGGTCACCATGACGGGAATCCAGATCAGGAGCCCCGCGATCAGGTAGTTGCGCAGGCGGCGCGCAAAGTTGCCGCGGCCGCCCTTGCCCGTGCCTTCGTCGTCAGCAGTAGATGTCGGATCAGCCACTCGTCTCTCTCCAGCGCGGGCTTGCTGCCCGATTCGACTCAGCGTTTGCGGACGGTCTTTTTCGGCGCAGCCTTCTTTGCGGCCGGCTTGGGCCGGGCGACGGGCTTCGCCGTGAACTTCGTCGCAGCGACGTTCTTCCTGGTCGATACTGACTCTCTACTTGGCTCGGGCTTCGGCTCGGGTTTCGGCTCGGGCTTCGACTCAGGTTTCGACTCAGCTTTCTTTTCAGCCTTGTCGCTCGTCGCCGCCGTCGACGAACTCTCGGCGGGCGGAGCGTCGTCCTTGCCGGCCAGGTTGCGCTTGCCCTCCTTGTCCGACTTGAAATCCGTCTCGTACCAGCCGCTGCCCGCGAGGCGGAACATCGGCGCCGACATGAGGCGCAGCAGCGTGTGCTTGCCGCATTCGGGGCACTCGCGCAGCGGCTTGTCGGAGAACTTCTGCAGCGCCTCCAGGTGGTGGTGGCACTTCTGGCACTGGTACTCGTAGATCGGCATGGTCGGTCCGGTGCAGTCAAACGTGACCTAGGGTAGCCCAACGGCCGCGGATTATACCGGGACGGCGATGCGCTCGAACGCGAGTTCGCCGTCCTTGACCGTCACCCGGATCGTGGCGCCCGGCTCGAAGTCGCCGCGCAGGATGCGCTGCGCCAGCGGGTTCTCGAGCTGGTGCTGGATCGCGCGCTTGAGCGGCCGCGCCCCGTACACCGGGTCGAACCCCGCCTCGCCGAGCAGGTCGCGTGCGGCATCGCCAAGTTCCAGGCCCAGGTCGCGCTCGGCCAGGCGACGGCGCAGGTTGCCGAGCTGGATGTCGACGATCGCGCGGATGTGGTCCCTGCCGAGCGGGTGGAAAACGACGACTTCGTCGACACGGTTGATGAACTCGGGGCGGAAGTGCTGGCCCACGATTTCCATCACGGCCGACTTCATGCGCGCGTAGTTCGCCTCGCCCGCGAGCTCCTGGATGACGTTCGACCCGAGGTTCGAGGTCATGATGACTACGGCGTTGCGGAAGTCCACGGTGCGACCCTGGCCATCCGTGAGACGGCCGTCGTCGAGCACCTGCAGCAGCACATTGAACACGTCCGGGTGGGCCTTCTCGACTTCGTCGAGCAGGATCACCGCATACGGACGGCGGCGGACGGCCTCCGTCAGGTAGTCGCCTTCCTCGTAACCCACGTATCCCGGCGGCGCGCCGATGAGCCGCGCGACGGAGTGCTTCTCCATGAACTCCGACATGTCGATGCGCACCATCGCTTCTTCGGTGTCGAAGAGGAATTCGGCGAGCGCCTTGCACAGCTCGGTCTTGCCGACACCCGTCGGACCGAGGAACAGGAACGAGCCGTTCGGCCGGTTCGGATCAGACAGCCCGGCGCGCGAGCGGCGGATGGCATCGGAAACCGCCTTGACGGCCTCGCCCTGGCCGACGACGCGCTTCGCCAGCGCCTCCTCCATGCGCAGCAGCTTCTCGCGCTCGCCTTCGAGCATCTTCGAGACCGGTATGCCGGTCCACTTCG
>JBAVJR010000252.1:0-4164 GCA_049687855.1 Steroidobacteraceae bacterium
AGTTCCGTGCGCGCGGCGCCGCGCGCCCGGCGGTGCAGGCAACGTTGCAGGCCGAAGGCCTGGCGAAGTAACGCGCCCCTTCACCAGTACCGCTACCGGCCCCGGACCCGCTCGCGCCGCAAGCGCGGGAGGGTCGGGGTCAGGGCAAGAGGAGTCTCGCGTTGCGACGTTTCCCTGCACTGTTTCTCTCGCACGGTTCACCGATGCATGCACTCGATGCAGGCGGCGCAGGCAAGGCCTGGCGCGCGATTGCGGATTCGCTGCCGAAACCGCGTGCGATCCTGATGGTCTCCGCACACTGGGAAACGTCGCTGCCCATGCTGACCGGCGGCGCCCAGCTCGAGACGATCCATGACTTCGGGGGCTTCCCCGAACCGCTGTACAAACTGCGCTACGACGCGAAGGGCTTGCCAGAGCTCGCCGACGAGGCAGCGACGCTGCTGCGCGACGCAGGGATCACGTCATCGATCAACGGCTGCCGCGGCATCGACCACGGTGCGTGGGTGCCGCTGCGCTGGATGTACCCGGCAGTCGACGTGCCCGTCGTGCAGTTGTCGGTGCAGCCGGGGCTCGGCACGCCGCATCACCTGCAGATGGGGCGCGCACTGCAGCCGCTCACGGAGCGCGGCGTGCTCCTGATCGGCTCCGGGCACGTGACGCACAACCTGCATGACTGGATGATGAGCCGCGACGCCTCGCAGCCGCTGCCGTACGTGTCGGCATTCTCCCAGTGGCTGGAGAGCCACCTGGCGACCGACGACGAGACGGCGCTGCTCGCCTACCGTGAACTGGCGCCTGAGGCTGCGCGCGCGCACCCGACCGAGGAGCACTTCCTGCCGTTGTACGTTGCGCTCGGCGCAGCGGGAGCCAACGCGAAGTCGAAGCGGATCTACGCCGGCATGGAAGGCGCGGCGCTGTCGATGGACGCCTACCGCTTCGATGGGCACTGAGAAGTCAGTTATCGAGCAACGCTGGCGCGCGGTGTCGCTGATGCAGCCACAGGTCTGCCACGCGCCGCGCGGAAAGGACGGCGGGCAGTCCCCACGTGAGCAGCCGGACGATGCGGCTCGGTCGCAGCACCATGGCCGCCACAACGACGCACCCCACCAGGAGCGCGGGATGTGCGGCTGCCCGCCGCGATGCAACAACCGCAGCATCGACGAACCAGAGAGATCGCCCGGCCTCGTCAGCGGCAATGCCCATGTCGCCGCGCTGCGCGGCACATAGCGCGACAAGCTCGGCCCGTCGCAGGGCGAGTGATTCGCTGCGGCTCATGGTGCGCGCGGGCGTAGTCGCTCCAGGTCGCGCTCGAGTTCGCCGAGTGTCGCCGCCAGCAGTCGCGGCGCTCGCTGCTCGCGGCGCACAGTCACGATGAAAGCGATCACCGCAAGGATGACAAAGGCCGCGGCCACCGCCGCGGTCGCCGCGACGCGATGCGTCTCCGAGAAGGAGGCCACGATGGTCAGCGCGGCAAACAGCAACGCAAGACTCGCGAGCGCGAGCGCGATCATGACCCCGACGAGCACCCCGACGGTCCGGCGCAGCTCCTGCTCGAGCTCGTTGCCGAGCAACTCGGCTCGAGTCCGCGCCATCGCGACCAGCGTTCCGAGCAGCGTCCGTACGGACTCGAACAGGCCGCCCGGCTCTCGGGCAGGCGCATCGTCATGGGGAACCAGGGACATGCGTGCTGTCACCGTGGCTCAGCGCCGGCCGACCAGCAGTCCGGCGACGAAAGCGACGCCGGCTGCGATGCCGATCGACGGCCAGGGACTCTCGTGAACGTAGCCGTTGGTTGCTTGCGCAGCGGCCTTTGCCCGCTCCACCATCTGCTGTTCCAGTTCGATGACGCGGGTCCGCGCGTGACGCAGCGACTCCTCGGCGCGCGTGCGGGCCTTGACGGCTCGCTCGCTGACATCGCCTGCAGTGGCATGCATCAACGCTTCCGCGTCGCTGACGACGGCTTTGATGTCCTGCACGATCTGTCCATTGCCCATATCCGTACGTTCCATGGCTTTGCTCCCTGATGCATTGATTGATGAGTGGCCGGTGGCTGTCGTCATGACGGGAAGGCGACCAGCAAGTCGGCGAGCTCGTCGGCGTGCGCTTCTTCCACCGCCATGATTTCTTCGAGCATGCGGCGCGTGGTCGGGTCCTTGTCACCCAGGTACTGGATGAACTCGCGGTAACTGTCGATCGCAATGCGCTCGGCCACCAGGTCTTCCTTGAGCATTCCCGCGAGCGAGTCGCCGGCGATGTATTCCGCGTGACTGCGGCGGGAAAGGCCGTCCGGCGCGAAATCCGGCTCGCCGCCAAGCTGCACGATCCGCGCAGCGATCAGGTCGGCGTGCCCCTGCTCTTCGTTCGAATGGACGAGGAACTCCTGGGCGACGCTCTGCGAATGGATGCCACGCGCCATGAAGTGGTGGCGGCGATAGCGCAGGACGCAGACCAGTTCCGTGGCCAGCGAATCGTTCAGCATCTGGAGCACGGTAGCGCGATCCGCCGTGTAGCCCGCGGTAACGGCGCCTTCATCGATGCGGGCGCGGGCGCGGATGCGGATGGCCGCGTGGTCGGTCTGTACGGGTGGATGTTGCATGCTGCCTCCCATCGAATGTGGCACTCAGCTTGCGACTTCCTGCCGCCTGGTTCCGTTCGCTATCGCACTCACCGGTGCGTCTAGCCAAAGTGGCCGCCCGCAAAAGTTGAGGCCCGGACTGTGCCGGGCCTCATCGTTACGCCTGCGAAATCGTTACGCCTGCGAGCGGAAGCCTCTTGGCTTGGGACGGCGCACGCCGCCGCCGGCCGGACGTCCATGAGCCTGCCCGCCGCCCTGCGCCTGGCCGCCTGAGTGGCCCTGGTGCTGACGCTGACCCTGGCCCTGCGGCTTGGCATGTCGCTGCTGCTGCGCACGCGGGTCGACGTGACGCGGTTCGCGCGCCTTGCCTTCACCCGACGGGCGCGGAATCTGCGTACGGTCGAGCGGCAGCACGTTGATCTTGCGGCCGAGCACACGCTCGATCGCCCGCAGGCGATCACGCTCGTCGTCCGAGACCAGCGACAGCGCCTGGCCCGTGGAACCAGCGCGTCCCGTGCGGCCGATGCGGTGCACGTAGTCTTCCGGCACGTGCGGCAGCTCGTAGTTGACGACCTGCGGCAGCTCGGTGATGTCGAGGCCGCGTGCCGCGATGTCGGTCGCGACCAGCACCTGCACCTTGTATTCCTTGAAGTCGTCGAGCGCGCGGGTGCGTGCGCTCTGCGACTTGTTGCCGTGGATCGCCGCGCACTGCAGGCCGTCGTGCGTCAACTGCTCCGCCAGGCGATTGGCGCCGTGCTTGGTGCGGGTGAAGACGAGCGTCTGCGCGTTCGGGCCGGACTTGAGCAGGTGGCTCAGCACGGCGCGCTTCTCACCCTGCGAGACCAGGTGCACGCGGTGGTCGACCAGCTCGGTCGGCGCGTTGCGCGGAGCCACTTCGATCGTGAGCGGATTGCGCAGCAGGCCGTTCGCGAGTCCGCGGATTTCTTCCGAGAACGTCGCCGAGAACAGCAGGTTCTGGCGGTTCGGCGGCAGCATCGCGAGCACGCGACGGATGTCGCGGATGAAACCCATGTCGAGCATGCGGTCTGCTTCGTCGAGGACGAGGTAGCGCACGCTGCGCAGGTCGATGTTGCGTTCGTTGGCGTGGTCGAGCAGGCGACCCGGCGTGGCGACGACGATATCGACACCGCGGCGCAGCAGGTCGATCTGCGGGCGCGGGCTGACGCCGCCGAAGATCAGCGCCGACTGCTGGCGCAGGTGCGCGCCGAGATCGGCGATGGACTGCTGGACCTGTGCCGCGAGTTCACGCGTCGGCACCAGCACGAGTGCACGCGGCGCACGCGAACCACGCGGGTTCGGCTGGTCCTCGTGCAGCTTCTGCAGCAGCGGCAGCGCGAAGGCGGCCGTCTTGCCGGTGCCCGTCTGGGCAGCGGCCAGCAGGTCACGACCTTCGAGCACCGCGGGAATGCCGCGCAACTGGATGGGGGTTGGCTGCGTGTAGCCCATTTCCTGGACCGCACGCACGAGTTCGGCCTGGAGGCCGAAGTTTTCGAATGACATTGAATGACTTTTCCGGGCGCCAAACCTGCGCGTGCAAGCACGTGCAGGCACCGGACTGGCGCCGTAAC
>JBAVJR010000253.1:0-16781 GCA_049687855.1 Steroidobacteraceae bacterium
TCGACGATCTTGTTGCAGACGGACTCGCTGTACCCGACCAGGTCCATCTTGTTGATCGCGAGCACGACCTTCTTGATGCCGATCAGCGACACCAGGTAGCTGTGCCGCCGGGTTTGCGTCAGCACGCCCTTGCGCGCGTCGATCAGGATCACGGCGAGGTCCGCGCCGGAGGCGCCGGTGACCATGTTGCGCGTGTACTGCTCGTGCCCCGGCGTGTCGGCGACGATGAACTTGCGCTTGTCGGTCGAGAAAAAGCGGTAGGCCACGTCGATGGTGATGCCCTGCTCGCGTTCCGCGGCGAGGCCGTCGACCAGCAGGGCGAAATCGAGTTCGCCGCCCTGGGTGCCGACTTTCTTCGAGTCCGCTTCGAGCGCGGCGAGCTGGTCCTCGAAGATCATCTTGGAGTCGTAGAGCAGGCGCCCGATCAGCGTGCTCTTGCCGTCGTCGACGCTGCCGCAGGTGATGAACCGCAGCAGGCTCTTGTGCTCGTGCGCGTGGAGATAGGCGTGGATGTCCTTGGCGATCAGGTCGCTGATGTGTGCCATTAGAAGTACCCCTCCTGCTTCTTCTTTTCCATGGACGCCGACTGGTCGTGGTCGATCATGCGGCCCTGCCGTTCCGAGGTCGTGGTGAGCAGCATCTCCTGGATGATCGCGGTGAGCGTGTCGGCCTCCGACTCGATCGCGCCCGTCAGCGGATAGCAGCCGAGCGTGCGGAAGCGCACCTTCTTCATCATCGGCTTCTCGCCGGGGTGCAGCGGCATGCGGTCGTCGTCGACCATGATCAGCGTACCGTTGCGCTCGACCACTGGCCGCTCGGCGGCGAAATAGAGCGGCACGATCGGCAGGTCGTGCAGGTAGATGTACTGCCAGATGTCGAGCTCGGTCCAGTTCGACATCGGGAACACGCGCAGGCTCTCGCCGTTGTGCATGCGCGTGTTGTAGAGCGACCAGAGCTCGGGGCGCTGGTTCTTCGGGTCCCAGCGGTGCTGCGCGCTGCGGAACGAGAACACGCGTTCCTTGGCGCGGCTCTTCTCCTCGTCACGGCGTCCGCCGCCGAACGCCGCGTTGAAGCCGTACTTGTCGAGCGCCTGCTTCAGCCCCTGCGTTTTCATCACGTCGGTGTGGATCGTCGAGCCGTGCGTGAACGGGTTGATGCCCTGTGCGACGCCGTCCTGGTTCGTGTGCACGATCAGCTGCAGGTTGTACTTCTGCGTGATCTGGCTGCGCAGCTCGTACATCGCCTTGAACTTCCACAGCGTGTCGACATGCAGCAGCGGGAACGGCAGCGTTGCGGGATAGAACGCCTTGAGCGCGACGTGCAGCATCGCGGCGCTGTCCTTGCCGATCGAATACAGCATCACGGGCTTGTCGCACTCGGCGACGACCTCGCGCATGATCTGGATGCTCTCGGCCTCCAGGCGCTGCAGGTGCGTGAGCCGCTCCGGGGTCACCAACGGCTTGTCCCTTGCGGCCGCAGCGTGCGACTTCGTGGTGGCAATGTTGCTGGTCATGTGTCCTTTCCGATCCTTACGACGGTGCGGCCGATGACTCGGCCCTTGATGTATTCGTCGAACTGCGCGGGCAGTTCAGCGAGCGTTACGTGCTTGCCGGCGATGCGGTCGAGCTTCGCCGGCCGCAGGTCGGTGGCGAGGCGCTGCCAGACCGCGAGCCGCAGCGCGCGGGGCGTCGCCACGGAATTGATCCCGAGCAGGTTCACGCCGCGCAGGATGAACGGCATCACCGTGGTGTGCAGCTCGTGGCTGGCGGCCAGTCCGACGCTGGCGATGTTGCCGCCATAGCCCATGGTGCGCGTGAGCCAGGTGAGCACTTCGCCGCCGACGTTGTCGACGGCGCCGGCCCACAGCGCGGCTTCCATCGGCTTCGAGCCGAGGTCGAGCGACTGGCGCCGCAGGATCTGCGAAGCGCCGATTTCGTGCAGGTACGCGTCGGCCTCGGGCTTGCCGCTCACGGCGACCACTTCGTAGCCGCGGCCCGCCAGCATGTTGATGGCGAGGCTCCCGACGCCGCCGGTCGCGCCCGTGATGACGACGGGGCCGTTCGCCGGCTGCTGGCCGTTCTGCTCCATGCGATGAATGGCGAGTGCCGCGGTAAAGCCCGCCGTGCCGAGCTTCATCGCATCCGCATCCGTCATGCCGGGTGGAATGGGAATGGCCCAGTCGCCCTGCACGCGCGCATATTCCGCGTAACCGCCGTCCTGGGTTTCGCTGAGACCGCAACCGGTGACGAGCACGCGCTGCCCCGGCGCATGGCGCGGGTCGGACGAGTAAACGACTTCGCCAGCGAGGTCGATGCCGCCCACCAGCGGATACTTCCGCAGGATGGGCGCGGTGCCCGTCGCTGCCAGCGCGTCCTTGTAGTTGATGTCCGAGTACGACACGCGCACGACCACGTCGCCCGCCGTCAGGTCGGACAGCCCGACCTGGTCGAACCGGGCGGTGACCTGGCCGCCCTGCCGGTGAATGCGAAACGCTTCGAAGGACTTTATGTCAAACGTCATTGCTACCGCGCCAGTGATCGGTTTGCGTGCCTTGAATCTGCGGTGCCGCAGTCTATAGCCGGCAACACAGGGTTATTGCCGACTGAGCCACACTTCGAGGCCCTGGGTATTGAGGTTCACGTCTTCGTCGATGAATTCATGGCGGCGCGCCAGGCTGCCAGCATAGCCGTGCTCATCGAGCCGCGTGCTGAAGTGCTCGAACATGTCGTGCCGGATGCGCTGCGCGCGATCGGGTGCGGCCCCGTGACGCCTGCCGATCGCGACGAGTATGTCGAGGTCCGCGTGCAGATCGCGCGCCAGGCGGTCGAGATCGGTGACCGGCCCGAAGTGCGTCTGCACGATGCGGCGCGGGCGGTACGACAGCAACCGGTCGATCGTCCGGTGCAGCAGGTCGGGCTCGAAATGCACCGGGGTCGTCGTCGGCAGCATGAACGGGCCGGCGGCCGTGTCGAACTCGCGGTAGCAGATGCCGAAGTTGTCGCCGGCGTAGACGTCGCGCAGGTCGAGGTCGATCGGGCAGTGGTGATGCCTCGCGTGGCCTGGCGCATCGATGAATTCGAACGTGCGGGCGCCGAGCTGCAGCCGCGTGCCGTCTGCCGTCAACAGCACGCGGTCGGCCGGGATCGGCAGGATTTCGCCATACAGTCGGGCGTACACCGCCTCGCCGTAGACAGCGATAGTGCCTGCGATGAGCTTCGACGGATCGACGAGGTGCGGGGCGCCGCGCGGATGCAGCACGGCCTTCGCGTTGGGCAGTGCGCGCATCATCTGCCCGGCGCCGCCGGCGTGATCGAGGTGCACGTGCGTCAGGAACAGGTAGTCGACTTGCGCGCGCGCGATGCCGAGCTCGTCGAGTGCCGCCAGCAACCTGGGCGCGGCCGGACCGGGGCCGGTGTCGATGAAGGCAGCGCGGCCCTGGTCCACCACCAGGTGGCTCGCCGCGAGCCCCGGTCGCACGTAATCCGTATCGATCAGGTAGAGGCCGTCGCCCATGGGCTGGGCTGCGCGGCCCGCTGCGGATGAGGTCATGCCATCGGACGACGGGAGGGAATCACTGCCCCTTGCACTTGCCCGCCTTGCGGATTTCGTCCGTGGCGCAGAGGCCCGGACGCTGCGACGAGTAGTACTTCGCCAGTTCCTGGATGTCCTTTTCCGTCAGCGCGGCGGCCATGCCGGACATGATCGCGTTCTTGCGCACACCGCTCTTGTAGGAGCGCAGCGAGTGCAGGATGTAATCCTCGTGCTGGCCGGCGAGGTTCGGATACTCCGGCAGGATGCCCACGCCGTCGTTGCCATGGCAGGCGACGCACGTCTGGCTGGCCTTCGGTGCCGTGCCGACCGCGCGACCCGTCGGCTTGATCTCGGTGCCCGACAGGAACGCCGCGATGTCGGCCAGGTCCGCGTCGGCGAGCGTCGTCGCCTGCGCGTACATCGTGGGATGCCCGCGATCACCCGACTTGTACCCCTTGAGCGCGACGACGAGGTAAGCGGCGTGCTGGCCACCCAGTTTCGGCACGCTGTAGATCGGATACGCGTTCTTGTAGTTCGGGATGCCGTGGCAACCATGGCAGGTGTAGGCCAGCTTGCCGCCACGAACGGTGTCAGCGGCCTGCGCCAAGCCCGGGGCGAGCAACGCAAGGGTCAGGCTCAGTGCGAGCCAGGCCGATCTCGGGATCATGGAACACTCCTGCGGAATCGTCATTCCGGCTTCGGCGGCCGGGGGGTCAGCTCAAGGGCCGGGCATGTTAATAAAAATGCTCTGGCGAGTCGAATGCTGGCCCGGTCCCGTCACCGGCTCGAGCTGGCATAGACTGCGCGTGCCACATTCTTCCCGAGGATTCCCGCGATGACCCAGCTGGTTCGGACCCGATGGTTAACAGTCCTCATGGCCGCCTCGATGCTGGCGTCCGCAGGCGTTGCAACGGCGGCCGAGGTCCCGTTGCGGTTGGTCAGCGTGACCGGCTCGGGCGAGGTGAAGGCCCAGCCCGACATGGCCTACGTGACCCTGGGGGTGGAGGCGCGCAGGCCCACGCTGGCAGAGGCCCGGACGGAGGTCAACGCGACGGTCGAACGGATCATGGCCCTGACCCGCGACCTGAAGATCGAGCCGAAGTTCGTGGACTCGACGCGGCTGCAGGTACAGCCCGATTACCGCTGGGACGAGAAAGCGTCCCAGCAGGTGCTGCTCGGGTATGTCGTCAGCCGCCAGGTGGACGTGGAATTGCATGACCTCGACCGCCTCGGCACGTTGCTCGAGAAGTCGGTCTCGGCCGGCGTGAACCAGGTGGGCGGAGCGAGGCTCGACTCATCGCGGCGCAAGGAACTGGAGCGTGCGGCACTGGCGCAAGCGGTCGACGACGCCCGCTTGAACGCGGACGCCCTGGCCCGCGCAGCGGGCGCAAAGCTGGGTCCGGTGCAAAGCCTCAACACCACGGGAATGATGCCGGTGCCCATGTACGCCGAGCGGGCAATGACGGTCGCGGCGGCGCCGAAGGCTGACGGGGCCGCAGAGAGTTACCAGCCGTCCGAGATGAAATTCACGGCCAACGTGAGCGCGCAGTTCGAACTGCTGGTGCCGTGATTGCGTCCGGGCTGTTGCGCCAGTCGCCATGGCCCGGTGCTCACCGATCGGCTGGTCCTGCGCGTGTTTATTATTCAGAAATTCGATGCATCAGATAACTAGATGCTCAATAGAGATAGTCTATTGTGGATTTTTTCTGTTTTATTGAGGCGGCGAGGACGAGCCTCGGGCCAGGCTCCTGCGGCCTGGCCCCGAACGGGGATCAGCGGCTCGGCATCCGGTCGACGATCAGCACGCGGCCGTCGACACCCGTGATGCGAACCTGGCCGCCGGCCGGGACGTCGGGCCCCCGCAGCGACCATTTCTGCGGACCGAGCTGCACGCGACCCGAACCGTTCTCGATGCCCTTCGGCACGGTCACGACCTGGCCGATGAACCGCTCGCCCGTGCGCTGCGGCGACGAGGAACTTTCGAGGTCGCGCTGCTTCGCCGAGTACTCCCGCCAGTACCAGAGACCAAACGCAGAGCAGGCAAAAACGACGAACCAGGTCATGGGTGTTCCACGAGGAATGTTCCGGTAGCGGAATCGTCGCAAGCCGGGGGTGCCACGCTCAACTCCCGGCAGGTCCGGGATGCGCAATCTGTGACGAGACCCTCAGCGAGCCGGCCGTTCGAGCCGCAGGTCCTTGCTGTAGACGACGTTCATGACGTTGTCGGTCCAGCCCCGCACCCAGGGCTTCACGAGGTGCTTGTTCACGTAGAAGTACAGCGGCAGCACCGGATGGTCGGCCAGCATCACCCGCTCGGCTTCTTCGAGCAGCGCCCGGCGCTTCGCCGCGTCGGCCTGCTTGACTGCATCCGCCAGCAGGGCGTCGTAGCGCGGGTTCGAGTAGCCGCTCAGGTTGATGCCGAAGTTGGTCTGCAGCAGCTGGGCGAACGTGTAGGCGTCGTTGAAATCGCCGACCCAGCTCGACCGGAACACCTGCGTGTCCCGGCGGGCCTGGATGCTCTGCAACAGGGCGCGGAATTCCTCCGCGTAGAGCGTCGTTTCGACGCCTAGCCCTTCCTTCCACATGGCGGCGACCGCGACGGCGAGCCGGTTGTGCTGGTCGCCCGAGTTGTAACGCAGCTCGATGCGCAGCGGCTGTGCTGCCGAGTATCCGGCTTCCGCATACAGGCGGCGGGCCTCGGCCAGCCGTTCGGCGTACGGCTTGCCGGCGTAGTCAAACCGCTGTGGCGTGTAGTTCCAGACCCCGCGCGGCACCCACCCATAGGCCGGAGCTTCACCCACGCCCGTCACCGCCGTGGTCAGCTTGTCGCGGTCGATCGCGAGCGACAGGGCGCGGCGCAACTTCGGGTTGTCCTTGAACGGAGGCCGCGTCAGGTTGAAGCCGTAGTAGTAGACGCTGAGTTGCGGCGCGATGTGCAGCTCGTCGGGCAGGTTCTGCCTGATCCACTGGAACAGAGGTGCCGGCACGACGTAGGTGAAGTCGAGCTGGCCCGCGCGGTACTGCCGCAGTTCGGTCCCCGCATCCGCAATATGCACGAAGTGCACTGCCTCGAGCCTGGTCGCCGCGTTGTTCCAGTAGTGCGCATTCCGGTGCAGGACGACGTGCGACCCGATGACCCAGTCCGCGAGCACGAAGGCGCCGTTCGACACGAGCTTGCCGGGTCGCGAGTACTCCGCTCCGTGTGCGGCCAGCGAGGGGCCGTGCACGGGGAACGTCCCCGGCTGCGACAGCAGGCCGAGCAGGTAAGGCGCGGGGGTTGCGAGCCGGATTAGTACGGTGCGGTCGTCGGGCGCGGAGACACCGAGATCCTCGAGCTTCATTTCACCGCGCGTGATGGCCCCGGCGTTCAGCACCGGATCGATGAATTGCGCATAGGGCGAAGCCGTCTTCGGATCGACGAGCCGGCGCATGCCCGCCACGAAGTCCGCGGCCCGGAGCACGTCGCCGTTCGACCACCGCAATCCGTCACGCAGCGTGAAGCGGTATTCGAGACCGTCGGACGTGACCGTCCACGACTCGGCCGCCGCCGGGACGGGCGAGCCGTCGGGACCGATCGAAGTGAGGCCTTCGAACACGTCCCGCAGGATGTGAAACGCGCCTTCGGTACGCGCGAGTTGCGGGTCGAGCGTTTCGGGCTCGGGGCCGTTGCCGCGCCGCAGGACCGTTGGATCGAAATCGGACGGCACCGTGCTGCCGGTCCTTACCGCGCTGCCCGTCTTGCTCGCGTCGCCGTCGCCACCACCGCATCCGGCCACGGCGAGCATGACCGCAGACAGGCCAACGACCCATGCGCTGGCCACGGGCGCTGCTCGACGGCTCGCTGGAAAGACGGACTGCAGCATGGGATCCAGGCCTCGGGCGCAACGACTGCGCGCGATCTTACCCGGCGCCGGTGACCCGCGTGGGTGCAGGCTTCCCGTGCTGCCGCTTCAGGTGAATGAGCAGGATCGAGATCGCCGCAGGCGTGAGCCCAGGAATGCGCGCCGCCTGGCCGAGCGTCGTCGGCCGCTGTTGTGCGAGCTTCTGCCGCACCTCGCTGGAGAGCCCGCGCACCTGCGCATAGTCGAGCGAATCCGGCAGCCGGGTTTCCTCGCTGCGCCGCTGGCGCTCGATCTCCTCGTGCTGGCGGTCGATGTAACCAGTGTACTTCGCCTGCACATCGACCTGTACTGGCACCTGCACCGCGAGTCTTTCATCGTCGCGCCAGTCGTCGACGCCACCGCCCAACGCGGCATCGAGCGCTGCGTACGGCACTTCGGGTCGACGCAATATTTCGAACGCGCGCTGCTCGCGCGACAGCTGCGCACCGAATAGCGGTTCGAGCTCGGTGGCGACGACCGTGCCCGGCCGGACCCAGGTCGCGTGCAGCCGCTCGAGCTCGGCGTCGACGGCGACCCGCTTGCGCTCGAAGAGGCTCCAGCGCTCATCGTCGACGAGGCCGAGTGCACGGCCGGCCGGCGTGAGGCGAAGATCCGCGTTGTCTTCGCGCAGCGTGAGGCGATACTCCGCGCGGCTCGTGAACATGCGATACGGCTCGGGCGCGCCACGCGTGACGAGGTCGTCGACCATCACCCCGATGTAGGCATCGCCACGGGTCGGGAACCACGGGTCCCGCTCCTGCACCTGCAGGCTCGCGTTGATGCCGGCGAGCAGGCCCTGCGCGGCCGCTTCCTCGTAGCCGGTGGTGCCGTTGATCTGGCCTGCGAAATACAGCCCCGGCACGTGCTTGGTCTGGAGCGTGGGGTGCAGGTCGCGCGGATCGAAGAAGTCGTACTCGATGGCATAGCCGGGCCGCGTGATGTGCGCGTGCTCGAAGCCCTTGATGCTGCGCACGAACGCCTGCTGCACGTCGAAAGGCAGGCTGGTCGAAATTCCGTTCGGGTAAACCTCGTGCGTGTCGAGGCCTTCCGGCTCGATGAAGACCTGGTGCGAGGCCTTGCCGGCGAAGCGGACCACCTTGTCCTCGACCGAGGGGCAATAGCGCGGGCCGACGCCCTCGATAACGCCGGTGAACATCGGCGAACGGTCGCTGCCGGACCGGATCAGGTCGTGCGTACGCTCGTTCGTGGCCGTGATGTGGCAGCAGACCTGGCGCGGGTGTTCGTCGCGACGGCCCAGGAACGAGAACACGGGCACGGGTTCATCACCCGGCTGCACCAGCAGTCCGGTGTAATCGATCGAACGGCCGTCGATGCGCGGCGGCGTGCCGGTCTTGAGGCGGCCGACGCGCAACGGCAGCGCGCGCAGACGTTCCGCCAGGCGGTTCGACGGCGGATCGCCCGCCCGTCCGCCCGGCGACTGTTCGAGCCCGACGTGGATCTTGCCGCCGAGAAACGTGCCGACTGTGAGCACGACCGCACGTGCGGCGAACTCGAGACCCACGGCAGTGACGACACCGGCGACGCGGCCGTGCTCGATGCGGAGGTCGGCGACTTCGGCCTGGAACAGCGACAGTCCAGGCTGGTTCTCGACGATCGAGCGGATCGCCTTCCTGTAGAGCGCGCGGTCGGCCTGCGCTCGCGTCGCACGGACGGCCGGGCCCTTGCTCGCATTGAGCGTGCGGAACTGGATGCCGGCACGGTCGATGGCGCGCGCCATGACGCCGCCGAGCGCATCGATCTCGCGGACGAGGTGGCCCTTGCCGATGCCGCCGATCGCCGGGTTGCAGCTCATCTGTCCCAGCCCCTCGATGCTCTGCGTGACGAGCAGCGTGCGCGCGCCGCATCGTGCCGAGGCGAGCGCGGCCTCCGTGCCGGCATGGCCGCCACCCACCACGATCACGTCGAAAGCCTCGGTGAAGCGCGTCATCGTCGTACTTCAGGTGATCGCGCCGGCGTGCGCCAGCGCTTCCCGCAACGCAGCGAGCCGCAACTGCACGAAGCGCCTCGCCTGCCGCTCATAGCGGTTCTGCCAGTAGCCGCGCCGATACCACTCGAGCAGGTAATCGGCGACGTTCATACGCCCGCGGTTCCACTGTCGCAGCACGTGGAAGTACTCGTGCAGCAGCAGTTCGGGACTGGCGAAGAAGTCGGCGGCGGAGCCCCGCAGGTAAATCGTGTTATGGCGAGTCGTCGCCGTGGCGCGCCCATGCAGCTTCACGAACCAGGAATGCTCGCGCAGCACGACGTCGTCGACCGGTTCGCCGAAGACATCCGCGAGTGCCCGCCGCAGTTCGGGGGGCATCCGGTCGCACGTGCGCATCACCGTCAGGCCGGGCTTGCAGGCGCCGCGGCCTTGCGGCTGCGACGCTTCTTGCCGGCCGACTTGGCCGGCGCGGCACGCGGTGTGGTCTTCGCTTTCGCGCGCCGACGAGTCGGCTTGCGCGCGACCTTGCCTTCAATGGTCTTGTCGCCGTCGACAGGCGCGATGGCCGCCACCTCGGCCACGGTGAAGGCAGCTTCACGCTCCGCCGCTTCCTTCATCAGCTCGAACGCCGCGCGCATGCAGTCGGCGAAGAACGACGGATCCGGCAGCATTTCGCGGCACGACACGGCGCAGAGCCACATGTTGCCCGCATAGCTGAAGGCCGTGACGTTGAGGCCCATGCCGTCGAGCGCGATGCTGATCGGCGCGTAGTTCACCAACCGCGCGCCCGCCATGTACAACGGGACGTCCGGCCCGCGCACGTTGGAGACGATGAGACCGATGCGCGGCACGCGCACGTTGCGCAGCAGCGGATCCGCCACGATGCTCGGCAACGTCTCGAGCAGGTCGCGCGCGAGTTCCTTGCCGATGGCGTCCGTGACACGCTTCGAGGTTGCTGCCGCGTCGCAGATCGTGCGCAGGCGTTCGAGCGGATCCTCGATCTCGGAGTGCACTGGCATCAGCGTGAAGCCGACCTGGTTACCCAGGTCGGCGCCCTTCTCCTGGCCGCGCAGCGTCATCGGTACCATGGCAACCATGGTCGAATCAGGCAATTCGTTCTTCGCGGACAGGTAGGCGTGCAGCGCGCCGCCGACAATGCAGAGGAACTGGTCGTTGATGGTGGCCTTCGGCACCTGCTTGCGGATCGCGCGGAAGTCCGCGAGCGGCAGCGACACGGCCTCGAACACACGGTGCGCCGACACGTCGCGGCTGAAGCGTGTCTGCGGCGGCATGCGCGGCAACAGCGTGCTCAGGTCACCCGTCAGCAGCGAACGCACGTTGGCGACGAAGCCCCGCTCGCCAAGGTTGTTGAACCTGGTCAGCGCATCGGCGCCAAGGGCAGCGACCTTGCGCGCAGTGCCGAGCGAGAAGCGCGCGAAGTTCGGCAGCTTCTGCACGTTGTGCGCCAGTGCGCGCGAGTACAGCTCGACCAGGGTCGGTTCACGGTCGGCACGGTAGATCCCGCTCGCGCTGAGTTCTTCAGCGTCGAAATCGATCGGTTCCGGCGTCAGCGAATGCAGCGCGCGCATGATCTCGGTGCCCGATTCGCCGTCGACGATCGAGTGATGCATCTTCGTGTACAACGCGAAGCTGCCAGGCGGGACGCCTGGCACGTCGTGGAGGCCTTCGATTACGTAGGCCTCCCACAGTGGCTTGCTGCGGTCGAGCGGTCGCGAGTGCAGGCGCGCCACCTGGATGCAGAGCTGGCGCCAGTCACCCGGGTGCGGCACGGCAATGTGACGCACGTGGAATTCGACGTCGATGCTGTCGGACTCGACCCAGTACGGGCGGTCGAGCGAAAGCGGCAGCGACACCAGCCGGCGGCGGAACTGGGGAAACTGCGCGACCCGCGTCGCAAAGTGCCGCAGCACGTCCTTGAACCGCACCCCGCCGCCCGGGGCGGTCGACGGGTCGTAGATCGCGAGGGACGCGACATGCATGAAATTGTTCCCGCGCTCGAACTGCAGGAACATCGAATCCGCACCGGAAAGCTGTTTCATCGCCGCCTCTCTGCCCCGGCGTAAGTGCCCGGCCGGGTCGGGAATGATAAGCCAATCCGCGCTTCGGGCAGAGTCGGCTGCCCGTCCGGCGTGGCGTCGCCGGAACCGTTCCGCCGTCCGGCACGAACAAACCAAGGTCTTCGTGGCGATCGGGAATGCCTGGGGAGTCAACGTGCAGACCGGAACATGGCGGACGTCTTGGCGAATTGCGGCGGCGACAGCGCTGCTCGCCCTGGTCGGCATGGCTGCGGCAGCACAAGCAGGCAATGTCCCCGCACCTGCGACTGGGAGGCTGATTCCCGCGGCGGACCTGCAGGCGGACGCGGCGGTCCTGCGCCGGGCCTACGAGACGCTGCACCCGGGGCTGTATCGATACAGGACCAAGGCCCAGATCGACGCCGCGTTCGCGGAACTCGATGAGGAATTTGCCCGGGATCGAACCCTGGCCGAAGCGTATCTGGCCATTGCCCGCCTCACGACGTTCATCCAGTGCGGTCATACCTATCCCAACTTCTTCAACCAAGGCGTGGAAGTCGAGCGGGCACTGCTCAAGAGGCCGCGCGTTCCCTTCGAATTCCGCTGGCTGGATCGACGCATGGTCGTCACGCGGGCGTACGTCGACATGCCTGGACTCCAGCGCGGAACTGAGGTGCTGTCGATCGACGGCCGTCCGGTCGCGGCCATCCTCGAGGGCCTGCTCCCTTACTCGCGCGCCGACGGTGGCAACGATGCGAAGCGCGTCAGCAACCTCGAGGTGCAGGGCTTCAATCGGTACGAAGCGTTCGACGTGTTCTTTCCGCTCGTGTTTCCACGCGACGAGAGCCTTCCCTTCGTGTTGAAGGTCCGGACATCGCCCGGTGGCAAAGTTCGGACACGGAACGTTCCTGCGATCACCCCCGAACAGCGCATCGCAACCGCAGACTCGCCGGACGATGGGGACAATCCATGGAGCTACGCCGAGGTGGCAGCGGGGGTGGGGCTGCTCACCATGCCGACCTGGGCGCTTTACGACTCAAAGTTCGCCTGGGAATCGTACCTCGATGCATTGTTCGGCGAGATCAATGCCAAGGGCACCGGCGACCTGATCATCGACCTGCGCGCCAACGAAGGCGGCCTCAGCGTGGGCGATCGCATCCTGGCGCACCTCATGACCTTGGACCTGCCTGCCGAACCGCTCGTGCGCAAGACACGCTATCGGAAGGTGCCCGACGACCTGCGCCCCGTGCTGGAAACCTGGGATCGCACCTTCTACGACTGGGGCGACTCGGCTGTCGACCTTGGCGACGGCTTCTACCGCTTGACGAAGTACGACACCGACGCTACAGGGGCGGTCGTCAAGGCACTGACCCCGCGTTACGCCGGGCGCGTCTGGGTGTTGATCGGCGCCGTGAACAGCTCGGCGACGTTTGAGTTTGCCAATGCGGTGCGGCGCAATCGCTTGGGCACGCTGGTCGGCCAGGCGACAGGTGGCAACCAGCGCGGCATCACCGGCGGCGCGTTCTTCTTTCTGCGCTTACCGAAGACCGGTATCGAAGCCGACGTGCCGTTGATTGGGCAGTTCCCCCTCGCCGACAAGCCGCTGCCCGACGCTGGCCTGGAGCCCGACGTCTACGTCCAGCCGCGCGCCGCGGACATTGCGGCAGGGCGGGACGCCGAGCTCACGGAAGTCTTGCGACGGATAGCTGTCGCGCGGTATTAGCGCGGCGGTGATCCCGTCAGCTGGATCCGGGGCGCCGGCTCACTTGCCGATGCAGAAGCTCGAGAAGATCCGCCCGAGCAGGTCGTCGCTCGACACTTCGCCGGTGATCTCACCCAGCGCCTGGTGCGCGTCACGCAATTCCTGCGCCACGAGTTCGCCTGCATGCCGCGTCGTCAGCAATTCATGCGCCGACTCGACATGCTCGCGTGCCCGCCGCAATGCATCGATGTGGCGCGTGCGTGCGGAGAGCGCCCCTGCCGGCGACGGATGAAAGCCGATGCAGTCCTTGAGGTGCTGACGCAAGCCGTCGAGACCCGCGCCGGTACCGGCGCTCAGGTAGACACGCGGCGCGCCACCCTGCCCCGCCGAGACCTGCGGCGCATCGCCACTGCGATCGACCTTGTTGAACACGAGCGTCAGCGGAACCTTGGCCGGTACGTGCTGCAGATCGTCGTCGATCGCGGCAACCGCCTGGGGATCCGACGCGTCCACGACGAACAGCACACGGTCCGCGCGCGAGATTTCGTGGCGGGCACGCCGGATGCCTTCGGCTTCTACGTCGTCCGGGGACTCGCGCAGTCCTGCCGTGTCGAGGATATGCAGCGGCAAGCCGTCGATCGAGATGCGTTCGCGCAGCACGTCGCGCGTCGTGCCGGGCGTGGGTGTGACGATGGCAGCGTCGTAGCCCGCCAGCCGGTTCAACAGACTCGACTTGCCGGCGTTCGGCCGGCCCGCGATGACGACCGTCAGGCCATCGCGCAGCAGAGCGCCCTGGCGTGCCGTTTCCGCCAGCTCGGTGAACCGTTGCCGCACGTCCTGCATGCGCGTCGCCAGCGCACGATCCGCAAGAAAGTCGATTTCCTCTTCCGGGAAATCGATCGCTGCTTCGATCCACAGCCGCAGTTCCAGCACGCGTTCCGCGAGTTCATGGACCTGCGCCGAGAATTCGCCCTGCAGTGAACGCAACGCGGCACGCGCGGCCTGCGCGGAGCCGCTATCGATGAGGTCGGCGATCGCTTCGGCCTGGGCCAGGTCGAGCTTGTCGTTGAGGAAGGCGCGTTGCGTGAACTCGCCGGCAGCCGCCGCGCGCGCGCCAAGGGCCAGCACGCGCTGCAGCAGCAGTTCCATCACCACGGGCCCGCCGTGGCCCTGCAGCTCGAGCACGTCCTCGCCCGTGAACGAATGCGGCCCGGCAAAGTAGAGGGCGAGCCCGGTGTCGATCGCCGCGCCGTTGGCATCGAGGAAGGCACGTAGTTCGGCCCGTCGTGGTTCGGGTGCGGTACCGAGCAGGGAACGGGCGATGTGCTGGGTATGCGGACCCGACACGCGCACGATACCGATCCCGCCGCGACCGGGAGCGGTGGCGATGGCAGCGATCGTGTCGTTGGCCAGCGTGCTCATGCGGCGCTCTTCATGCGGCCGGCAAGGGCAGCTCGCCGTCCACCTGGAACGTCGCGAGCGGGAATTCGCGCACGCCGCCGTCGGGGCGGCTGTAGTAGCTCACGCGCTCAGCGGTGGTCTGGCAGAGCCATTCGTCGAGAATGTCAGGTTTTGGTGAGCCCAGTGCAGCGGGCGTGAACAATGCGACGTTCAGCCCCTGCTGCGGATCGCGCGCCGAACGGTATTCAAAGGCTTCAATGCCGGCGTCGCGCATGGCCGAGCCGAGTGCCTGGGTGGCCCCGTAGCGGCGGCGATCGAGCAACGCGGCCGCGTGTTCGTCGAAGGGTGCCTGCTGTAACCGCAGTCCGCGGCTCGTGCCGATCGAGACACTGAACAGCGTGTGCCGCGTCGCGAGTGGCGCGGGTGGCGGTTGGGCCATGCCCGACCAGAAGACGAACCGGTAGTACGCGCTTTCGGCCAGCACCGTCGCAATGCTGCGCGCGGCATAGAACAGGCTGGGCTCGAAGCGCCTGCCGAACCGAGAACCCCACGGCAGCGGCGGATAACGAAACGGTGTCGCCAGCAGGTAGTGCAAGGCGATCGCGGGTCCCTGCAGCGGGGGCTTGGACGCCTCGATGAGGTCTTCGAGCAGCGCCTGCTCGGCGAGCGTGCGCACGAGCGAATTTGTCGCGACCTGCTCCTGGCTTTCGACCAGGCGAAAGACCGGACCGTCGAGCTTGACGGGCGCTGCCCGCTCGGAGCACGCAGCCCAGATCTCGCTCACACGCGACCCCGGATCGCATCGAGGTATTCGACCACGCGCATGAGCCCGGGCACGGAGCGGACGAGTTCGGCGGGCACGCCACCCACGTGGTGATTGTGGGTGTGCATCCAGTGTTTCATCTGCCGAGGTTCGCCGCCCACGAGCACGTAGAGCGAGCGGTAGGCGCGGATCAACAGCAGCGCGAGCTCACCAGACTTGGTGTCGGGTTCGAGCGCGCCGCGGCTCAGCGCCGTGCGGTCACGACCGACGATCGCGCCGAGTGCGGACTGGGTGAGTCCCAGTTCCTTGCCTGCTTTCACCAGTGCGCGCGTCAGTACTTCGGCCGGCCGGAGGTCTGCTCCATCGGCGACCGCGCTGGAAGTGTGGACAGGGTGAAGGCGCTCCATAAGCACATTCTATTATTTTTTGTTGCTTTTGCAACAGAATAGGCGGTCTGAGGTAGGCGTTGGAGGGTTCTGGCGCGGTGTCGTTGCGTGCGCCGTGCGACCTTTTCCGCGTCCGCGGAAAAGCAGCTCACGTGCGTGTTGTCAGGCGTTCAATCCGGTGCCTTTTCCCGAGCGCGTGTCTGCCTTTCCAAGCTCGGGGCAAGGCACCGGATCGGACGCCAGAACCCTCACCCAGCAGCCAACCACTCCCATGCGGACATGAGGCAGGCGTGAAGGACGTCAGGAGCCGCCCTTGGCCGCTTCGGCCAGCACGACCCGGTTGATCTGCCACTGCTGGGCGATCGAGAGCAGCGTGTTGGTCAGCCAGTACAGGACCAGGCCGGCCGGGAACCACGCCATCATCACGGTCATGATGACTGGCATGAAGGCGAACATCTTCGCCTGCATGGGATCGGGCGGGGCCGGGTTCAGCTTGAACTGCGCGAACATGCCGAATCCCATCAGGATCGGCAGGATGAAGTACGGGTCCTTCGACGACAGGTCCTGGATCCAGCCGAAGAACGGCGCCTGGCGCATTTCGACGCTCTCGAGCAGCACCCAGTAGAACGCCAGGAACACCGGGATCTGCACCAGGATCGGCAGGCAGCCTGCGACCGGGTTGATCTTCTCGCGCTTGTACAGCTCCATCGTCTGCTTCGCGAGCTGTTCGCGGTCGTCCTTGTAGCGCTCCTGGATGCTCTTGATGCGCGGCGCGATCGCACGCATTTTCGCCATCGAGCGGCCGCTCTTCTCGGTGAGCTTGTAGAACAGGAGTTTCAGCAGGATCGTCACGATGATGATCGTGACGCCCCAGTTCTGGACGTACTTGTGCACCCACTCGAGCAGGTGGAACAGCGGGTTCGCCAGGATCGTGAGCTTGCCGTAGTCGACCGTGAGTTCGAGCTTCGGCCCGGCCTTCTGCAACTGCTCCTGCAGCTTCGGGCCGACGAAGAGCGTCTCGCTGAATGTGGCGCTGGCGCCCGCCGGCACGCTCTTCAGCGGGCCGCGGTAGCCGACGAGAGCATGCTCGCCTTCGCGCTGCATGGAGAAGTCGTAGGTTTCACCCTTCGGCGGCA
>JBAVJR010000254.1:0-2193 GCA_049687855.1 Steroidobacteraceae bacterium
TCCTGCACCGGCGCGCCGGCGCAACCGCTCATGACCGCCCCGGAAAGCAGTGCCAAAGCCAGCAGGAACGGCAGAAAGTGGCGCAACAAGTGCAGCAAGCCCTGTGAATAAGGCTGGACTCGAGGACCGTAACAAGCGGTCCCTGTACCGTCAAGGCTCGTGGACCTAGAATCCGCGCGCCACACGCAGGACGAAATGAGTCGTCCAGACCCAAGGGCGGCTGCAACCATGACCGAAGTGCTCGTTCTTTACTATTCCAGGCACGGTGCGACGGCCGAGGTGGCCCGTCACGTCGTGCGCGGCATCGAGTCGGTGGCGGGCGTCACGGCCAGGTTGCGCACGGTTCCGCCCGTTTCGCCGACCACCGAAGCCACGGACGCGGCCGTGCCGGAATCCGGGCCACCGTATGCGACGCATGACGACCTGGTCCAATGCGACGGCCTGGCGCTCGGCAGCCCGACCCGCTTCGGCAACATGGCAGCGCCGCTCAAGCACTTCCTGGACGGCACCAGTTCGCTCTGGTTGAACGGCGCGCTCGACCGCAAACCCGCGGCGGTCTTCAGTTCGACGTCGTCCATGCACGGCGGGCAGGAATCGACCTTGCTCACGATGATGGTCCCGTTGCTGCACCACGGCATGTATCTCGTCGGCCTGCCCTTCACTGCGCCGGCACTGAGCCGCACGCGCACGGGCGGGTCGCCGTATGGGGCCACGCACCTGGCCGTGCAGGGTGCGTCGTCGCCGAAGCTCAGTGATGACGAGCGCGAACTCGCACAGCTGCTCGGCAAGCGGCTGGCAGAGATCGCGGTCGCCGCGCGAGCCGCGCGTCATGGTTGATGAAAGCCACAACTTCGCGACAGGCGCGGGTCACGCGCGGCTCATCGCGCTGATTCTCGTCCTGATGCTGGCCGGTACTTCGCTGCTCGCGGCATTCGTCGGTGAGCGCAACCCGGTGTCGTTCTGGCTGCTGGTGCTGCTGCTCGTCGCGCCGCTCGTCGCCACGCTGCCGGGCCTGTTGCGCAGCAACCGGCGAACCTTCGCATGGGCCACGCTGTGCGTGACGCCGCACTTCATCTATGCGTTGACTGAAGCGGTGGCGAACCCCGCGATCCGGCTGCTCGCCGCGGCCATGCTGGGACTCAGCCTGGGCCTGGTGGTGACGCTCGTGGCGTACCTGCGCCTTACGAGGACGGGCGGACCGTAAGGGCCAATTGCATGAGCACGTGCCGCTGATTCGCGACCGGAAATTTCAACGGCTCAGACCCGCAGCGGACCATCAAGGCACTTGCGGCTTGTTGCGCCGCCAGATCCACATCTCTGCAACCTCTGAAGACCCTCCGTCTGACATCCGGCCACATGCGAGGCCTATAGTGTCACCGTCCGGTCGGCTGCGGAACGGCCGGTCGGACGAGAGACAGTCACAACAGAACAGGGGGAACGAACCATGAAACGATTGCTGGCAGCCATGCTGCTGATCCTGCCCGTGACATCGATGGCGGACCATCTCGACGTCATCGAGGTCAAGTTGAAAGAGAGCTGCACGTTCTCGAGTTACCTCGCGATCACCAAGGACTTCAACGAGTGGGGCAAGGCGAACGGCTACCAAGCCGAGGTCTTGATGCCGTTGCAGCGGTCTACCCTTGACACGGTCTTCTGGGTCGGTCGCAGCGCGAACGCCGCGGCTTTCGGCAAGGCGTGGGACACGTGGCGCGACGGGTTGGGGAATCCGGACTCCGTGCCGGCGAAGTTGTGGGCACGCTTCGCCGCGTGCAGTACCAACGTCAGCCGGACGGGATACGACACCTACTAGCGGGAGCGCAGCGCCGCGCGGAAGCCCCGCGATGCACGCAGACCGGGCCCCGGCCCCGCAGTCCGTGTCAATACGGACAACGAGGCCGGGGTTTCCGCTTCCGGGAAGTCGAAAACGCTCTGGCGCGATCCCGCTGCCGGCTATCCCCTATCCCCTATCCCCTTTTCCAGCGCGTTCCGCAGGAACGGCACCGTCAGCTTGCGCTGCGCCGCGAGCGACGCTGCGTCGAGCTGATCGAGTACCGCGAACAGCGAATGCAGGTCGCGCGGCAGGCGGTGCACGAGGTACAGCGCCGCCTCCTCCGACAACTCGAGTCCCCGACTGGCTGCGCGCAGGCGCAATGCCTCGCACTGCCCCGCTTCGTCGAGTTCGACGAGTTGATG
>JBAVJR010000255.1:0-1779 GCA_049687855.1 Steroidobacteraceae bacterium
GGGTGCGCCCCTGCCAGCGCTTGCGCAGCAGGCCGGCGCCAGTTCCGGCATCGAGGAGATCGTCGTCACGGCCCAGCGCCGCGAGGAAAACCTGCAGGACGTCGGCATCGCCGTCACTGCCCTCGGCGGCGAGATGCTCACCGACCTGAACATCACCGCGGCGACGGACATCACTCGGGCCGTCCCCAGCCTGAAGATGAACGCGTATTCGTCTTCGCAGGTGGTGTTCAACATCCGCGGCGTGTCGCAGAACGACTACGGTGACCAGCAGGAGCCGCCGGTCGCCGTGTACCAGGACGACAGCTACGCCAGTTCGATCAACGTCGCGAGCTTCCCGATCTTCGACCTCGCGCGCGTCGAAGTGCTGCGTGGACCGCAAGGCACATTGTTCGGCCGCAACGCGACGGGTGGCGCGATTCAATTCGTGTCGAACAAGCCGACCAGGGACTTCGAAGGCTACGCCACGGCCACCGTGGGCAGCTACGGCCAGTTCATCGTCGAGGGTGCGTTGTCGGGCCCGTTCTCGGACAACTTCCAGGCGCGTATTGCCGCCATCAGCAACACCGACGACGGTTACATGGAGTCCGTCGTCGCCGGCGTGCCGGATCGCGGCGGCAACGACCATTACGCGGTGCGCGGGCAACTTGCGTGGCAGCCGTCCGAGACGACCGACCTCAACCTCATCGTCCGCTACATGAAGGCGAACAAGGAAACGCAGGCCGGCATCTATTCCCAGGAACCTGCCTGCCCGAACGACCAGTTCCAGGGCGAGTTCACCAGGCCCGATCAGTCCTGCGCCTTCTGGGTCACGGGGCCGGGCGAGGGCGGCACGGGGTATCGCAACGACGCGATCACGCCGAGCCGCGGCGGCGATCCGTGGAAGACCGCGGAAACGCAGCGTTCCTACGTCGACCGCGAGATCACCGGCGCTACGCTGCACTTCGATTGGGACATCGGCGAACTGCACCTGGTCTCGATCACGGACTACCAGGATGCGACCAAGTTCTACCTCGAAGGCGGCGATGCGTCGCCCGTGGACGGGGTGCTGTTCTACCAGGGCAGCGACCTCGAGCAGTATTCGCAGGAATTCCGCCTGTCGGGCGAGATCGGTGCGAACTTCTGGGTCGCCGGCCTGTACGGCATGAAGGTCGACGGCGACTACACCGGCAAGTTCGCCACCCCGTTCTACGGTTACGACCCGACCATCGAGATGTCGCAGGAGACGACCTCGTACGCGATCTTTGCCCAGGACGAATGGCAGTTCGCCGACGCCTGGAAGCTGATCGTCGGCGCGCGCTACTGGAGCGACGAACGCGAGGGCACCTACTTCGGCACGGCGCCGGAGGTGCCGGGGCTCTCCGCGCCGGTCACGATCATCTTCAACCAGAACGAGGTCGCGCCGACGGGTGGGTCGATCACGCCAAATGACGCGAAGAACAGTTTCGACGGCGTCACCGCGCGCGTGCAGCTCGACTGGAAGCCGACCGACGACCTGCTGCTGTACGGGAGCTTCAACCGCGGCAGCAAGAGCGGCGGCTACACGTTCTCGACGGGCACGCCGTACGATCCCGACGGCAGCCTCACGATCCCGCGCGCGTTCCTCGAAGGCATGCCCTTCGACGAGGAAACGCTGGACGCCTTCGAGCTCGGCGCGAAGACCACGCTCGGCAGTTCGACGACCCTCAATGTCGCCGCGTTCTATTACGACTATTCGGATTACCAGGCCTTCGCGCAGTTCGGCCCGGTGCAGACCGTCATCAACCTCGATGCCGAGACGAC
>JBAVJR010000256.1:0-10074 GCA_049687855.1 Steroidobacteraceae bacterium
GCAAGGCTCGCCGTGAATCGTGCGGTTCCTCCGCGCGATTCACGATGCGCGGGAGACCCGGAGCGCGGAAAGACACACGGAGCCTGCGGCGGCAGGCCCACCCGTGCTGCGCGCGACCTCTCCCGCCGACGCAGGAGAGGTGAAGTGCCTCAGTACGTGTAGCGGAACTCGAGGCCCCACATGCGCGGCTCGGAGATCGACGCGAAAGGCGTGCCGAACGTGTTCGTCGTCAGGTTGTTCACGCCTGTCACGTAGCGCTCGTCGAACGCGTTGGTGAGATAGGCGGCCACGCCCCAGCGGTCGCCAGCACTCGACCATGCAAGCCGCAGGTCCGTGCGGTTCGTCGGCCCGCCGACCGTGAAGTTCGGGCTCACCTGGCAAGTACCCTGGAACGCCGAATCCGCGTTGCAGCGCGACTCACCGCGGTAGGCATGCATCACCGAGGCGTCGAGCAGGCCGTACTGGCTCAGACTCCAGACGTAACTGGCGCCGATGGCAGCAGAGGCATACGGCTCGCCCGTCGCCTCGCCTGCCAAGTCGCGGCGATCAGCGCCCTCGCCCACGAACTTCTCCTTGTAGGTCGCGTCGATCAACGCGAGGTTGGCGGTGAACGTGAGGGCGTCGATCGGCTGCCAGCGGGCCTCGACTTCGAGGCCCATAGCTTCCTCGTCGCTCGAGTCGACGATGTACTGCGGGATGCCAGACCCGTTGACGCCGGTGACGAGCGAGATCGACTGCTTGTTGTCGTAGATGTAGTAGAAGGCTGAGGCGTTCAGGATCAGCCCGACGTCGGCGAACAGGCTCTTCACGCCGCCTTCGAGGTTCCAGACGTCCTCGTTGTCGAAGCGCGAGCCGACCTCGACGCTGTTGTAACCGCCGGCCTTGTAGCCCTTCGCCAGCGAGCCGAAGACCATGACGTCCGGCGTCACCTTGTAGTCCACGACGAGGCGCGGGCTGATGTCGTCCCAGGAGTCGTCGAGCTTCACCTTCTGGCCCTCGAGCCCGAGCGCGCTCAAGTCGAACACCACGTCGAAGAAGTAGGCCTGCGGCGGGATGGGGAACTGCTGAAAGAACCCGAAGGCCTCCAGCGCCGCGACCGTTGCGTCCAGCTCTGGCGCCTCGCGCGGGCCGTTGAACCAGCTGAACTGCTTTTCGTCGTGCGTGTAGCGCAGACCGAAAGTGACGTTGAGGCGGTCGGTCGCGTGCCAGATGGCGTCGCCGAACACGGCGGCGGCATTGAAGCTGCCCTCGTTGAACATTGCCTCACGCCAGCCGAAGCCACGCATCGTTGCCGGGATGCCGTTGGCTGCCAGCACGTCGCTGGTAAAGCCGAACAACGTGCCGTCCGGCGTGGCCGAGAGCCCCAGGTTCAGCAGCACCGTGTCGATGCTGTCGGTGGTTGCGTGCGTGTCGCTCGTCTGCTTCGCGTCCTCGGAGTAATAGCTGACGCCTGCAACCCAGTCGACGCTGCCGGTCTGCCCGGAGAACTTGAATTCCTGGTACCAGCTCTCGTTGTCCTCGACGTTGGCCGTGTCGAAGTACAGGACGCTGTGGTTAGTGCCGTCCTCGTCCTCGCGGTTGACCGTCTCGAACGTGCGCCAGGCGGTCGTGGAGCGGAAGTCGCCCCAGCCGAAGTCGTGATCGATGAAGAGATTCACGCCATCTAGCTGCCGCGATTCCTCGTTGCCGACCACGTCGTTGTAGACCCTGGCCTTGAGCGGGTTCAGGTACTGCGCCGGAGCGGCGGGATACGGCGCGCGCTCGGTGTCGTCGGGGCCGAGTGCGACCAGCCCGATCGCCGGGCGCGCGAACTGGTCCAGTTCGTCGTGGTCCCAGGTCAGCGTCGCCGACGTCGAGTCGGTGATGTCCCACCTGAGCGCAGCCCGCGCCGCCCAGTTTTCCTCGGGCCACAGGTCCTTGCCCGTGGCCGCATCCTCGACCCAGCCGTCGCTCTGGTTCCACACGCCGTTCACGCGCAGCGCGAGCTTGTCGGCGATCGGCACGTTGATCATGCCGTCCACGCGTTGCTTGTTGTACTCGCCGACACGCACGCGCAGGAAGGCATCGAGCTCGTCGACCGGCTGGCGCGTGATGATCGAGATCGCGCCGGCGGCGCTGTTGCGTCCGAAGAGCGTGCCCTGCGGTCCCTTGAGCACCTCGATGCGCTCGATGTCGTTGAACGCGAGCAGCGAGGAGCCGGTGCGCGCGCTGTACACGCCGTCGACATAGACGCCGACCGCGGAGTCCGTGCCGACGCCAAAGTCGCCGGTCTGGATGCCGCGGATCTGGTACTTCGGCTGCGTCGGGCTGTCGCTCGAGACGACGAGACCAGGCACGAACCCGTTCAGGTCGCCCATGTCCTCCGCCGCCACGTCATTCAGCAGTTCGTTGCCCACGACCTGGATCGTGATCGGCACCTCCTGCAGCACCTGGTCGCGGCGCTGGGCGGTGACGACGACTTCCTCGAGAACGGAAGGGACCGCCTCGACGCCCTGCGCGAGGGCAGGCCCGGGCATGGCGAACACCGCGACAGCCAGGTTGCCCGCGATGGCGGCGGCGATGGCACGCCTCAGTTTACGGTTGCGTTGCATCATCGAATCCCCCAATGCATGGTCCATCTGTTTACGGTTCGTTCAGTTCTTGACGTCGAGCATGTACTTCGCCACGGCGATGCGCGTCTGCGGATCGAGGTAATCCTGCGGCGGCATCTCCGGATAATCGTCGCGCTTCTTCACCGGCTTCGCGATGTAGTCGGCGATGCCCTGCGGGTTGTCGAGGTACAGCGCCTGGATGACCTGCACCGGCGGACCGATCATGCGGCCGTTGTAGATGTGGCAGCCGCTGCAGATGCCGAGAAACACCACCTTGCCGCGCTCGTCCGGCTCGATCACCCGCGGCGGCACCGGCGGCAGCAGGTAGGTCGACGTCGCAGCCGTATTGGTGAACGCGCACTCGGCAAAATCGCCAAGGCCCGCGGTGACGTACTGGTGCCGGTTGATGATGCAGCTGCCGGGACTCGGCCCGACGCGCACGATGTCGAGCGCACCGCCACGCTTGCCCTCGGTGAGCATCAGCGCCTTGACTTCCTTGATCGTGTCGTAGCCGTTCCTGAGCATCACGTTGTCGAGGATGCTGACGCGGTCCGAATTGGGCTCGGACTCGGGGTCGACGGTGATGTTGGCGGCATTGGCGTGGTCCGTGATGATGATGCCGGCCACCTTGTTGTCGGAGATGATGTTGCCTTCGATCACGACGTCGTCGGCGGCCATCACCAGGATGCCGGTGCCCGCGGGAATGCCTGCGACCGTGGAACCCGGCGCGCCGAAGTTCGGGTGATTGTTGCCGACGACGAAATTGTTGCGCAGGATCACGTCGCTCGTGGTCTTGATCGGCAGGCCCGGCGTGACGAACGCGAGCAGGCCGCCCGAGTTGTTGTGCACGTAGTTGTGCTCGACGATGCAGTGGCGGCTGTTCTCGATCTCGATGCCGGCGACGCTGTCGAACACGTCGTTGTGCGCCACGTGGATGTTGTCGCTCATGCCGACGTAGATGGCGGCGTCGGCGATGCCGGACACCACGTTGTGCTCGACGATGCCGTTCTGGCCGAGCTGCGGGAAAATACCGTACACGCCGGCATCCGCGATCACGTTGTTGCGGATCTCGAAATTGTTGCCCGCCTGCCCCATGATCCCGTTGCCCTTGTAGTTGCGGATCTCCAGGTTCTCGGCGACGAAGCTGTTGCCCGAATAGAGGATGGCGTCGTTGAGCTTCTTCTGCCCGTCGAGCACGGCGCGGCGGCCCTCTTCGATGACGCCGATGATGCGGATATCGTCTTTGTCGATATAGACGGTCTCGTGATACGTGCCCGGCATCACGCGGATGATGGTGCCGGCGGGCGCCGCCTTGACCGCCGCCTGGATCGACTCGCCGTTCTTGACCACGACGACGTTGGTCGGTGCGGGACCGGCCACGGACTTGAGCGCACCGGACGCGGCTGCCGTCTTCAAGGCCTCCGCGGTGTCGCCCGCTGCCTTGAAGCCGCCACCGTAGCTGGCGCCGGACGTGGACGAACTGATCACCACGTCCTGCTTGGTCGATCGGCCGAAATACGCGCCGGCACCAAACGCCACGACAGCGGCGAGCAGTCCGAACAGCAGGCCTTTCTTCATCATCGTTCTCCCTGGATCACTTGTGCGCCGACAAGGCAGCGGTGCGGTTCGGTTGGCCGATCGGCGTCAGTCCGGAAGGCACCCGCGCAGGCGTGGCCGGGGTGAACGCCTCGTCGGTGAGCGCACCGAGGAAGTCCACCACTCGGTCGATCTCGGCCGCAGTCAGTCGCGGATCCGTGATGTGCCAGTGCAGGTACAGGTGCATGCCTTCCGGCACGGCATGCCCGCGTCCCTTGTTGTAGAACTCGACGGCGTCGCGCAACTTCGTGAATGCGCCGGAATGCATGTACGGCGCGGTGCGCGCGACGTTGCGCAGGGTCGGCACCTTGAAGCCGCCCTTCAGTTTCGGGCTGCCGAACGTGGCCTCGGCGCCGACGTCGAACGGCCGGCCCGGCGGTTCCGGCGCGCCGATCACGGCGATCTGTTCGTTGGTGAACAGCGGCGGCGTGTGGCACTCCGAGCAGCGCGCCACGAACGAGCGGAATACGTTCAGGCCCTCGATTTCGCGCTGGCTCAACGCTTCGGCGTAGCCGTGGACGTAGCGGTCGTAGCGGCTGTTGAGCGAGATGAGCGAGGTCTGGAACGCCGCGAGCGCCGCCTGGACCTGCCGCTCGGTGACCGGGCCCGCCGCCTCGCGCGGGAACGCCTCACGGAACAGCCGGCGGTAGGTGGCGTTGCGATTGAGGCTCGCGACCAGGCGCGCCGGGTCGTTACCCATCTCGCGCGGCGAGTACAGCGGTCCCGCGGCCTGCGCCTCCAGCGAATTGGCACGGGCGTCCCAGAAGAAGCGCTGCAGGAACGCGACGTTCCACAGCGTCGGCGCGGCACGGCCGGCATCCTCGCCGTGGATGCCGATCGAATGCGGCCTCCCATCGGCCAGGCCCTTGTCGGGCCGATGACAGCTGGCGCACGACAGGGTGCCGTCACCGGAGAGCAACGGATCGAAGAACAGGTAGCGCCCGAGGTCGATCTGCTGCGGCGTGAAACCGTCCCGGTGCGGCGGCAGGGCCGTGCGCGTGCCGCCGACGCCGCGGTTTTCGAGCGAGTCGTAGAACTGGTAGAGCGTGCGCAGTTCGCAAACGCCCGCCGCGGTCTGCTCGAAACCCGGCGGACAACGGGGACTAAGCGTGATGTCGGGCTGGGTGCTGGCGCGTGTTCCGCTCGCACAAGCGACCGCCAACAGCAGCACGACCAGGCGTCTCACTTCGGCCGGCCCTGCTGGTGGATGAACGCAATGACGTCATCGAGGTCCCGCTGGGTCGGCAGGGTCCTGGCCATCATGGCCATCTGCCGGCCGGGAACGTCCTTGGGGTCCGCGCCGCGCACACCGTCGCGGAAGTATGCGAACTGACGCTTGAGGTAGCCGGCATCGAGGCCCGCGAGCCGCGGTGCATTGAGTGCGGGGTTGCCTTCGGCGTTACCGCCGTGACAGGCGCCGCACTTGCCGTGGTACAGGTTATTGCCGTTACGCAGGTCGCCCTTGCCCGGCGCGGCCTGCCGGGTCTTTGGTAAAGCGGCGACGTAGGCGGCCACGGCGGCGACTGCTGCGTCGTCCCTGAGCGTCGTTGCGCCGGCAGCACGCATCTGCGCGCCGAACGTGTCGGACTTGTGGGTACCGCGGCGGCCCGCACGAAAATGCTGTAGCTGCCGCTGCAGGTAGGCCGCATCCTGGCCGGCGATCGCCGGGGCGCCGAGCGTCGTGTTGCCCTCACCCTTGCTGCCGTGGCACGCGATGCAGGACGTGAACTGGGCCCTGCCGTCGGCAGCCCAGAGTGCGCCGCTGCCGAGCAGCAGTACGCAGCCGAGCAACGGCTTCAGCCAACGGAACCCTTCCATCTCGCCCCCGCACTCAGAAGTGACGATGCTCTACCGGAGCACCGCCTTATCGTTTACCGGTAGTCTATCAATGGTCCTTGTTGCGTGTCGCCGCGGGCATCCCACTGACCTGCTGCGGGACCAGGAGCCGGAAGGTCAGGTTGATGCGCTCGCCCACCGGCAGGCGCGTCTTCGGCAACGCATGCACCCAGTGGTGCTGCGTGGTGCCGCCCATGCACAGCAGGCTGCCGTGCGGCAGCAGCAGATCGAGCTTCCGGTCCTTGTGCCGGCGGTGCCGGAGACAGAAACGGCGGGTCGCACCGAGCGAAACCGAGGCGATGACTGGATTGAGTCCAAGTTCAGGCTCGTCATCCGCGTGCCAGCCCATGCCGTCGCGCCCGTCGCGATAGCGGTTCAGCAGCACACTGTTGTAGCGGTACCCGCTGACCGCTTCAACCCTGGCGCGAATGGACTGCAGTTCAACCGTCCAGGGCAACGGCTCGTGCGCGGTGCCCGAGTACGTGTAGGTCGTGCCGGGATCGCCGTACCAGGCCACCAGGCGCGGCACGCGCCTGCGCTCGCCGAAGATCAGGATCTCTTCCTGCTGCCAGTCGATCCGGGAGCGCAGCGCCGAGAACCACCCGTCGGCCTCGTCTGGCGACAACGCCTGCGGCCACAGGCGGACCTCCGCATCCGGCAGGTCGAAGCGCTGCGCTTCAGTCGACGGCAGTGGCAGGTTGGCCGTTGGCATCCGCGGCGAGCGTAGCCTTCATGCGGTCCAGATGCACGCGCACCGGGCCCTTTGGCTGCGACTGGCATGCCAGCACGTAGCGCTGCTCCAGTTGCTCGCGCGACAGCACGTAAGACGTGTCGGTCAGCGCGCGCACGTCGCCTTCGAGCAAGCGGCACCGGCAGGTCGTGCAACTGCCGACGCGACAGCGCGATGGCCACGGCAGGCCCTGGGCGAGCGCTGCCTGCAGGATCGTCTGGCCAGGGGCCACGTCGAACTCCCAGCCGAACGGCTCCACGCTGACCCGCGCCGCCTCAGGCTCACGGCGCTTGAACAACTCACGCAGCAACTTCAGTGCCCCTGCGCAGCGAGCTGCAGTGCCGGCACACCGCTCGCACGGTTGGCGGCCTCGGCCAGGCGGCGCTCACCGGCGCTGGCGTAGCGACGATCCCACTCGAGCAGCAGCGGCGACATGCGATTGCGATACCAGCCGGGCACGAGGTAGACGAGCAGCATGCACGTGAGGTAACCGTACGGCAGCGTGGGCGCCTCACGGTACGAACGCAGTTGCCAGAACTGCGCGTCGCCCTCGGCGTGGTGATGCGAATGCCGCGCCAGGTTGAACAGCACGACGTTGCTCAGCCGCTTGTTGGAATTCCACGAGTGCCTGGGCTCGACGGGCTGGCCCGGTTCCCGGATCAGCCCGTAATGCTCGAAGTAGTTGACCGCCTCGAGCACGGAACGTCCTGCGAGGGCAGCAAGCACGAAGACGACAACCGCGGAGGCGCCGCCCGCAACCGTAAATGCGCCGACGATGGCAGCCGACATCAGCCACCCGCGCAGATAACGGTTGTGCAGCGACCACGTGCCGTGCCCCAGGGTCTGCAGACGCTGGTTTTCAAGCGCAAAGGCGCTCCTGGTCTGGCCGGCCACCGATCGCAGCAGGAACGCATAGAAATGTTCGCCGCGTCGCGCCGACGCCGGATCCGCGGTAGTGGCCAGACGACGGTGATGGCCGTAGACGTGCTCGATGGCAAATTCGGCATCGAAGGTGACGGCGAGCAGCCAGCGTCCTGCAACCATCGCGCCGCGATCGGTAGTCCGATGGGTGAGCTCGTGCCCGACATTGGTGCCGAGCGCCGCGAACGTGATGCCTGCCGAGAGGATGCCGCCCAACCAGTGCCATGCCGTGGTGACCTCGCGACGCGCAAACAGGTCGACGCCCAGATTGGCCTGCACCCAGGCCCCGAGCCCGAACAGGTCGCCCGACCCGGCCATCCACGCCATCGCGACGCAGAGCAGGAACAGCGTCGGCAGCGTGAAGTACAGCAGCGAATTCAGCAGTCGCGGGTGGCCATAGCCGGGCTCGTCGAAATAATCGCCGAGGAATTCGTCGCCCAGGATCATCACCGCGTAGATCACGGCGAAGCCGAGCCACATCCAGGCACCGCCCAGCAGGATGCCGCTCACCGTGGCCAGGGCGAACAGGTAGACGCTCATGAACCGCAGGTACTTGACCATCGCTCGCTCCGGGACTGATCCATTAATTAGAACATTTGTTCTAATAAGAATGCCGGAGCCGGCGCCACGTGTCAATCCCCATCGCTCCCCGCGTATACTTTGCGCTGCAAAACAGCCGGTTCCGGCACCGATGCCACGCAATAAGCGCTCGACCGCAGACACACCCGATACGCGCGACCGCATCCTCGAAGCGGCCCTCGCCCTGTTCAACGCGGACGGCTCGCACGCGGTTTCGACCCGGCACATAGCGGCGCGGCTCGCGATCAGCCCCGGCAACCTCTACTACCACTTTGCCAACAAGGAAGAGATCGTCCTCTGCCTGTACGAGCGCATCGAAGCGCAACTCGAGGCGATCCTCGCACCGCGCGCAGGCGAGACGCAGACGTTCGACACGGTGCTGCGGTACCTCGATGACATCTTCGCTCACCTGTGGGAGTTCCGGTTCTTCTACTGCGACGTCAACTCGCTGCTCCGGGAAGTGCCCGGCCTGAAGGAGCGCTATCGCGACCTCGCCGAGCGGGTGCGTATCCGCTCGCGCGCGATCTTCGACTCGATGGTGACGGCCGGCTGGATGGATGCCTCACCCGAGCAACTGGACCTGCTCACGACCAACGCGTGGATCGTGCTGACGCAGTGGTTCACGCATCGGCAGGTCGTCGACCGCCGGCGCACCATCCAGTCGTCCGACATCCGCGAGGGCATCCGCCACTTCGTCGCGCTGTTCAGCCCGCTGCTGCGCAGTCCGCAGCGCAAGCTGGTCGAGCGGATGACCGCCAGGCCGGCCGGCTAGCGCGCTGGTTGGCCGCCGCTAGGTATCGTGCCGGATGCGTGGGCCGCCACTGCACCGGACAATGAACTGCGACCCAGGACGAACACTGCCATGCCGAGTTTCCGCGCACGCATCATCAACGCCCTCCTCCGCCTGACCGTCAAACCGCTGTGGCGGCCGGGGCTGGCCATCGACGAAATCCGCCGCCACACCGCGAAGACCGACAGGCGACTGGCGAAACGCAGCGGTGATTGCCCGACCGAGCAGGTCACGATCGCCGGCGTGCGTGCCACCTGGTACGGCGCGCCGGAACTCGCTGCCCGCAAGGGCACGTTGCTCTACCTGCACGGCGGCGCGTGGTGCGTGCACCTGCCGGCACTGTACGGCGCCTTCGCCGCGAAACTGTCGGCCCTGACCGGACTGCGCGTCCTGCTGGTGGATTACCGGCTTGCGCCGGAACATCCGTTCCCCGCGGCGGTGGACGATTGCCTGGCAGTGTACCGATCGATGGCGGAAGACGCGGGCACGCGGCCGCAGGTCATCGCGGGCGATTCCGCAGGCGGCAATCTCGCGCTGATCACGCTGATGCGGGCGCGCGACGCACTGTTGCCGCTGCCGTCGTGCGCGGTCCTGCTGTCGCCGGCGACCGACATCGCGCTGGGCGGCCCGTCGATCCGCTACAACGCGAACGCCGATCCGATGTTCAGCGCGGGCGCGGGCGACCTGTTGCCGTCGCTGTACTGCCCGGATCTCGACCGCACACACCCACTCATCTCGCCGCTGTACGGCAACTGGGCCAGCCTGCCGCCGTTGTTCTTCATGGCTGGCTCCACCGAGATGCTGCTCGACGATTCGGTGCGCGCGCACGATCGCGCGCAACAGGCCGGCACGAACTCGCGCATCGACGTCTGGCCGGACATGCCGCACGTATTTCCGCTGTTTTCGATGTTGCCGGAAGCCAGGCGCGCGCTCGGCGACATCGTCGCCTTCATCGGGCAGCACCCGCCGCGCAACGCGTCGCGCGGGCACGCGGAAGATTCGCTGACGGCCAGCGATCCATCCGGCGCGGG
>JBAVJR010000257.1:0-9014 GCA_049687855.1 Steroidobacteraceae bacterium
AGGCTGATCTTCGAGTGCACCTCCGCCGAGCGCGTCATCGGCGTCACGGATGCGCGTAATCTGCCTTCGATGCGTCTCATGGAACGCGTTGGCATGCGCATGACCGCAACCAGCCAGGCCGTCTTCCAGGGCGAGGCCTGCGTCGAGCACACCTATACCCTGACCCGGGCTGAGGCCCGACCTTAGACTGTCAGCGCATGTCCGTCGCCTGCGTTCCTGCGCCGGGCTTGCGCGTCAACAGGTAGACCAGCGGCCCGAACGATCCGAGCGCCAGGGTCGCGATGATCCAGGGCCACACGTTGCGGCCCGTGGCCTTCGCATCGCGCCACATCCAGACCATGACGAGGGTCAGGGCGATGACGAGATCGGTCAGCACCTGCATTCCGCCGAAAGTCTGGAAGTGCAGGGCAAAGATGCCGAAGTAGCCATGGTGCCAAAGTGCCGCCGCACTCAGTGCGCCGAACAGGATCAAGGTGACGATGATCAGGCTGCGTTGCATGGTCAGGCTCCTGTGCCAGTCTGCGCGCAGTGTCTGCCCGGCAGGTGATGATGGCAATTACCTCCAAGGTCATTGAATCGCCACCGGTCTGTGGTTCAATCTTCAGCATGTTCAACACCTTCGGCACCCCGCAGGACATCACGCTGGCTTCGCTGCGCGTCGAGCACATGTTCGCCGCCGACGATGCCACGCGTGCCGTGATCCGGTCGCAGGTGCCGTGAGCTCGAGGGTCCCACCGAAAATGCCGGCTGAAATTCGCGTCCGCACCATCGAGCAGGCCGATCTCGCGGCCTGGACACCGCTGTGGGACGGCTACAACGCGTTCTATGGCCGTGTAGGCCCCACCGCCTTGTCACCGGAGATCACGGCCACAACTTGGCGCCGCTTCTTCGACGCGAACGAACCCGTTTTCGCGCTCATCGCCGAGACTTCGGGCCGCCTGGTCGGCCTGACGCATTACCTCTTTCACCGCAGCACGACGCGGATCGAACCAACGTGCTACCTGCAGGACCTGTTCACGGCGCCGGACATGCGTGGTCAGGGTGTGGGGCGGACACTGATTCTCGGCGTGTACGCAGCGGCGCGAGCGGCAGGTGTCCGCGAGGTTTACTGGCAGACGCACGAGACCAACGCTGCGGGTCGCCTGCTGTACGACAAGGTGGCAAACTACGCCGGCTACATCGTCTACGAACAGGAAGTCTGAGGCGGACCTCTGGTCCGGCGACTGGGAGGTTCGATGAGTGGCTACCATCTGGCCCAGCTCAATATTGCCGCCATGCACGAGCCGCTCGAGTCGCCGTCCATGGCGGACTTCGTCGCCAACCTCGAGCGCATCAATGCCTTGGCCGAGCAGTCACCCGGGTTCGTCTGGCACCTCGAATACCTGCGCGCCAACGGCGCCACGGCTCAGGCGTTCACGTTCAGGAACGCGTTCCCGGCGCCACGACCCGACGGGACGTAGCGCAGGTCTCGCGCTGGATTGCGACCGCCATGCCCACCTACGTCGCCCTCCTGCGCGGTGTGAATGTCGGCAAAGCCAAGCGCGTGCCCATGGCGAAATTGCGCGACATCCTGGCGGGCCAGGGCTGCACCGACGTCGTGACCTTGTTGAACAGCGGCAATGTCGTCTTCAGGTCGACTGCCCAGTCGGCCGCAGGGTGCGCCGCAGCGATTGCCCGCTCGCTCGCTGAGCGATTCGAGTTCGACGTTCCCGTCGTCGTGAAATCCGCGAAGGAACTGAGCGCCATCGTGGCCGGCAACTCACTGCGCTTCACGGAGGCGGATCACTCCCGCCTGCTGGTGGCGTTCGTACAGGACGCTGAGCAGTTGGCAAGCCTCCGCAAGATCGATACGCTCGTGATTCCACCCGAGCAGTTTGCGGTCGGCAGCCACGCCGCCTATCTGCTGTGCGCCGTGGGGCTGCTCGAAAGCAAGGCCGCTGCGGCGCTCCTCGGCAAGTCAGGCCAGGCAGTCACGACCCGCAACTGGGCAACGGTCTTGAAGCTGCACGCGCTGGCGCTTTCGGCCGACGCTTGAGCCTGCGACACTGAGTGCAACAGTCCAGGCGAGGCCCAGCCACCCATGTTGATCCGAGCGTGCAAGTCCAAGATCCACCGCGCGACCGTGACCCGGGCCGACCTCGATTACGTCGGCTCGATCACCATCGACCAGGCGCTGCTCGATGCCAGCGACCTGCAGCCCTACCAGTACGTCAACATCACGAACGTCGCGAACGGCGTGTTCTGGCAGACGTACGTGATCGCCGCTCCCAGGGGCAGCGGCCGCGTCGAACTCAACGGGCCGCCGGCGCGGCACTTCCAGCCCGGCGACAAGATCATCGTGCTCGGCGAGGCCTGGCTCGAGCCGTCCGAACTCAAGGATCTCGATCCGAAAATCGTCATCGTCGAGGGTGACGACAGCGCCAGGAAGCTGACGGACCGAAACCGGACGTTCCGGCTGCTGGCCCACAGCAAGGTCAGGAACCCTCTGCGCAAGCGAACCTGAGCGAACGGGTACGACGGCCATGGAGCGGAAGAACCTGCGCTCAGCCTCTTGCGGAGCACCGACACCCCTGGGTGGGTCTGTCCGCGGCTGTGGCGCCCGAGTCCTGAACGAGAACCGGATCATCGTCTGCGAAGTGCAGCGCTGACTGAAAAGGGGGGCATCATGTTGCTTGGACTGCGCACGGCCATCTACCCGGTCGGGGACCTCGAGGCGGCGAAGGCCTGGTACTCGACTGTTGTCGGGCACGCGCCATATTTCGACCAACCGTTCTACGTCGGTTTCGACGTGGGCGGGTTCGAACTGGGTCTCGTGCCTGACGGCACGCCCGGCACGGCAGGTCCGCAGCCCCTGTGGGGCGTCGCGAGTGCGACCGCATCGCTGGGCAGGCTCGTTGAACTCGGTGCCGAGGTGCTGGACGCGGTACAGGAAGTCGGCGAGGGAATCCGCGTCGCGGCGGTGCGTGATCCTTTCGGTAACCGGCTGGGCATCATCGAGAATCCGCACTTCAAGCAAGCCTGAGAGACGAACCGCTGGCGGCGAATCCCGGTCTCGGGCATCGTTCGCAGCACTGCAACGCGGTTTGACGCAGGGGCGACTGGATGGACTGGCACGAACGCCGGGTCGCGGCGCGGCGACGCGCCGTCGGCAAGTACGATGCGGCCGAGGCCGAGGCGTACGGCAAGCAGCAGGGACTCGGCTGGCTTACCGCCGCGGAAGAGAGCGCCTACCTCACCGACCTGAGCCGAGTCGTGCAGATCGCGTCCGGTGCCAGTGTCCTGGATGTGGGTGCCGGCACCGGCGTGATGTGCTCGATCCTGCGGCAGCTGCCCGGCATTGAACTGACCGCGCTCGAGCCCTCACCGGCGATGCTGGCCATTCTGCAGGCGAAATCCCGGCTTGCAAACGTCAAAGCGATCAACGGGTTCTGCGACGAACCTCAGGATCATGATCGATTCGCGGCCGCGCAGTTCGACGCCATTGTGTCGCGACAGGTCGTCAATGGACTCTTCGATCCGCTGCTCGCGTTCCGTCACTGGCATCGCTGGCTGAAGCCTGCAGGCATCGTCGTCGTCATCGACGGACTTTACGGACGCGATGGCTGGGCCGGTCGCTGGGAGGAAGAAATCGATGCGTTGCCGCTCTCGGCATCGCAGTCGATGGCTTCGACACCCTACCTGCTCGAAGCAAGCGGCTTCCGCATCGAGGTCGTGGAACGCATGGCGGCGGTGAACGCCTTGCCGACGACGCGCACACCGCGCTACGTCGTCGTCGCGCGCAAGGCGACGCGCTGACAGCGCTCGAGGCGCCGATTCGCCGCCGCCACGGTCGATCGGGCGCACGCACTGTTCGATTCCTGCCGCACGAGCGTTTCTGCGGCGTTGTGACGCGCGCAGCGCGCGACCCGCGACGTGCCGCATGCATGCGTCGCAGGAGCGCTCCACGTCGCTGAGAATTCGTTTTAAGCAAAGAGGATCGCGTCGACGATCTCGATCCAGTGCCGAACCGGCACGGGGCTCGCCTGACGCAGGTGCTCGAGGCAGCCGATGTTGGCGGTCGCGATCGCCGTCGGTCGTTCATCGAGCAGGGAGTCGAGCTTGCGCGTCCGTAGCTCGCGCGCGAGTTCCGGTTGCAGGATCGAGTACGTGCCAGCCGAGCCGCAGCACAGTGTCGGGTTGCGCGTGGCCACGAGTTCGCAACCGGCGGCACGCAGCAGCGCTTCGACCCTGCCCGTCGTCGATGACCGCTGCCCGTGCTGGAGCGAGCAGGGCGCCTGCCAGGCGACGCGGACCGGCTTGTGGATCCTCCTGGCGGCGACGACCAGCTCGGCGAGCGCCGCCGGATCGATGACTTCGCAGAGATCGCGCGTCGCGTCGCTGACCCGCGCGCCGGCCGCCGAGATCGACGCGCCTGCATGTCGGAGCGCGTGTCCGTAGTCCTTCGCGAACGAGCCGCAGCCACTGGCCGTGCTGACGATCGTCTCGCAACCACCTTCCAGCAGCCGCTCGCTCGCCGCGACGTTGCGACGGACCTGGTCCAGTGCCGCGTCGGTTCGACCGAGGTGGTGTTCCATCGCGCCGCAGCACCCGACGTCGCGAGCGGCGACCAGCGAGATACCCAGCCGGTCGAGCACCCGCGCGGCCGCGGCATTGATCTGCGGTGCGAGTCCCGGCTGCACGCAGCCTTCGAGCACCGCCATGCGTCGGGCGTGTCGTGCGGCGGGCCAGGCCAGCAGGTCGCGCGTCGTCGAGCCGTCCGCTGCCCTGGCCGGGACCAGCGCCTGGAGCGCGGCGGGCAGCGCCGGGCGCAACGCCTGGCCGATCCGTACCAGTGGCGTGAACAGTTCGCGCCGCGTGGCGACCCTGGCGAGCGCAAAGCGGACGAACCGCACGGCCGCAGCGCGCGACGACGGCGGCTGGCGCTCGACGAGCTCGCGCCCGAGGTCGGCGAGCCTGCCGTACTGCACGCCCGACGGGCAGGCAGTCTCGCAGGCGCGGCAGGTCAGGCAGCGGTCGAGGTGAGTGCGCGCGGTCGCGGTCGCGCGGCCGTGTTCCAGCATCTCCTTGACCAGGTAGATGCGACCGCGCGGGCTGTCGAGCTCGCTGCCGGTGACGCGGTACGTCGGGCACGCGGGCAGGCAGAAGCCGCAGTGCACGCAGCTGCGGAGCAGGTCGCGCGCTTCCCGGGCGAGCGGCGAATCGGCGAGCGAGTCGGCAGGCTTGGAATGCATCGTCGCGGTCTCAGAGGTCAGCGTACATCCGGCCCGGATTCAGGATGCCGGCCGGATCGAACACGCGCTTCACGGCACGATGCAGGTCGAGCATCGGTGCGGGCAGCGGCGCGAAGGCCTCGCCGGTCGTGCCATCGTCCGCATCGTGGCGACGGAAGAGCGCGGCATGGCCACCCGCGGCACGGGTGATCAGGTCGATCGCCTGCCGATCGACGCCGCTGAGCCAGGCCTGCGCGCCGTTCCATTCGAATGCGACCGGATCTGCCCGGACCAGCGTGGCGCCGACCGCCGTTGCCGGCAGCGAGAGTCGCCACAGCGGGCGCGCGCAGGCGAAGTACGGATGGGTCTGCTCGCGAACGCTGTGCCAGAGTGAGGCGGCACCTGACGCGTCCACCAAGTCGCCACCGATCGCCGGCACGACTTCATCGAGGCCAGCCGGGGAACCTTCCAGGCGGACGTACAGTTCGCCGGTACTCCAGAAACTGCCGGTGAGCGGAAGGCCGCGTTGAGCGACGGTGCCGAGCAGTTCGATGGCGCCTTGCGCGTCGCTGCGCCGCCGCAGGGTGCGGGTATCGCGGGCGACCGGCAGCACCTTGAGCGATACCTCGAGCAGCACGCCGAGGATGCCGAGCGACCCGGCGAGCAGGCGCGCGACGTCATAGCCCGCGACGTTCTTCATGACTTCGCCGCCGAACTTTAGCACGCGACCGTCGCCGGTCAGCAGCCGGGCGCCGAGAACGTAATCGCGCACCGGACCGCGAGCGACTCGCGCGGGACCGGCGAGTCCAGCGGCCACCGTGCCGCCGAGCGTGGCCATCGGCCCGAAGGACGGCGGCTCGAAAGGCAGCCGCTGCCCGTGCCGGGCAAGCAGCGCCTCGATGTCGGCAAGCAGCGTGCCGCCGCGTGCCGTGAGCACGAGTTCGGCCGGATCGTAACGCAGGACGCCGTGATGACCGGCCAGCGCGAGCGTCTCGCCTGCGACCGGTCGTCCATAGAAGCGCTTGGTGTCGCCGCCGACGATCCGCAACGGCGTCCTGGCATTCGATGCGGCGAGCACGCGCTCGACCAGCGTGTCAGTGAGGTCCTGCCCCGGGGACGTCTCGATCAACGCCATGTCCGTCAGAACCGCGGCAGGTGCGAGTGCGGCAACCGGCCACCGTGCACCCGCAGGGCGCCGTAGTCGGCGCAGCGGGCGAGCGTGGGCACGGCCTTGCCCGGATTGAGCAGGCCCGCGGGATCGAAGGCGAGCTTCAGTGCATGGAAGGCTTCGAGTTCGGCGGAACCGAACTGCGAGCACATCGGCCCGAGCTTCTCGACGCCGACGCCGTGTTCCCCCGTCACGGTGCCGCCCGCGGCGACGCATGCCTCGAGGATATCGGCACCGAAACGTTCGGCGCGTTCCAGTTCGCCGTCCTTGCCGGCGTCGAACAGGATCAGCGGGTGCAGGTTGCCGTCGCCCGCGTGAAAGACGTTGGCCACGTCGAGGCGATAGGCCGTCGACAGCGTCGCGATCTGGGCCAGCACGTCTGCCAGGCGACGGCGGGGGATGGTGCCGTCCATGCAGTAGTAGTCGGGCGCGAGCCGGCCCACCGCGGGGAAGGCCGACTTGCGTCCCGACCACATCCGGCTGCGCTCCTCGGCGTCGCTCGCGACGCGCACGCTGGTCGCACCGGCGGCTTCGAGCACGGCACGGGCGCGGCCGAGCTCGTCATCGACGTCGGCGGGCGGTCCATCGACTTCGCAGAGCAGCAGCGCCTGCGCGTCCAGCGGGTAGCCGCAACGGGCGAACGCCTCTGCTGCCTTGATCGCGGGTGCGTCCATCATTTCGAGTCCGGCCGGGATGATGCCGGCGGCGATGACCTGGCCGACGGCCTCGGCGCAGCGGCTCACGTCGTCGAACGCGGCCAGCAGCAGTTCGACGCGGCGGGGCAGCGGCAGCAACCGCACGGTCACCTCGACCACGACGCCCAGCAGACCTTCCGAGCCGATCACGGCGGCCAGCAGGTTGAGGCCCGGCGCCTCGCCAGTCTCGCTGCCGAACGTGAGCAGTTCGCCTTCCATGGTGACGAGCTTCACGGCGAGGACGTTGTGCACGGTCAGCCCGTACTTGAGGCAATGCACGCCGCCCGAATTCTCGGCCACGTTGCCGCCGACCGAGCACGCGACCTGCGAGGAAGGATCCGGTGCGTAGTACATGCCGTAAGGCGCGGCCGCCTCGGATACTGCGAGGTTGGTGACGCCGGGCTGCACGCGCGCGAGACCGCGGCGCGGATCGACCTCCAGGATCGCGTCGAGCCGCGAGAGCACGAGCAGCAGCCCGCCTGCTACCGGCAGCGCGCCGCCGGAGAGTCCCGTGCCGGAGCCGCGTGCGACCACCGGCACCGAGTGCCGATGACAGGCGCGGACGACCTGCCGCACCTGCTCGACGCTCGTCGGCAACGCGACCAGGTCGGGCGGGTGACGGTGGGTCGTGAGGGCGTCGCACTCGTAGGCGACGCAGGCTGCGGGAGCGGTGAGCAGGCCCGGTCCGAGCACCGAGCCGAGCTCCTGCAACAGTCTGGCGTCAACGGCCACTGGGCCGCAGGGTCTGCACGCCGGCGTCCGTGCCGACCAGGAGCACGTCTGCGCCGCGCTGCGCGAACAGGCCGTTGGTGACGACGCCGGGAATCTGGTTGATCGCGCGCTCGAGGCTGACCGGGTCGACGATGTCGAGACCGCGGACGTCGAGGATGTCGCAGCCGTTGTCGGTCACGGTGCTCTGGCGCCAGACCGGCTGGCCGCCGAGCCGGGCCAGTTCCCGGGCAACGAAGGCGCGCGCCATCGGGATGACTTCGACCGGCAACGGGAACTTTCCCAGGCGCTCCACCAGCTTCGCCTCGTCCACGATGCAGACGAAGGTGCGTGCCGCCGCCGCGACGATCTTTTCGCGGGTGAGCGCTGCGCCGCCGCCCTTGATCAGGTGCATGCCGCGGGTTGCCTCGTCGGCGCCGTCGACGTAGACCTCGAGGCCTTCCACCGAATTCAGGTCGAGCACCGGGATGCCGTGAGCCGCGAGGCGGCGTGAGCTGGCCTCGGAACTGGAGACCGCGCCGGCGATGCGGCCCGGCATGCCGGCCAGCGCGTCGATGAAGAAGTTCACGGTGGAACCGGTGCCCACGCCGACGATGGTCCCCGGCTGGACGTATTCGAGCGCGGCTGCCGCGGCTCGCTGCTTCTTCTGGTCCTGGTTCATCGTTGCCTTCCCGGCCCCTGAAACAACTGTGCCCGCTTTCGCGGGCACAGTCGTCGTTTCGGATTCGGCGGCGTCTAACTTGCGAAAGAGCGCCGCCTCATCTTCAAGCGACCTTACTTCTTCTTCGCGGCCTTTTTCTTGGTGGCCTTCTTCTTGGTCGCCTTCTTTGCCTTAGCTGCCATGATCAATTCTCCATGTCGGGTTAGTCCCGGGCCGAGTATTTACAGAATTAAAAAAAGAAATGCAAGAGTCACGTCACGATTTCTTTGATCGAGTTCTCGGACCGGCGGCCGGCTGCGCCGCTCGCGACGACGCGGCGGCAGGTCGCAACGCGAGGATGCAACGCCACTCTGCGGCAGTGAGCGGCGTCACCGAAAGACGATTGCCGCGTTTCAGAATCAACAGCTCGCGCAACGCGCCTGCCGCGTGCTCACGCAGCTCCGGCAGCGTAATTACAGGCTCAATTCGTCTTTCGAGCTGCACGTCGACGCTGAACCAGCGCGGTGCCTCACGCGTGCTGCCCGCATCGTAGTACTCGCTGGTCGCATCGA
>JBAVJR010000258.1:0-5823 GCA_049687855.1 Steroidobacteraceae bacterium
CTCATGAACAAGGGCACGGGCATCAGGGAGTAGAGGAAGGGGAGGAAGGGCAGGAAGGGCAGGAAGGGCAGGAAGGGCAGGAAGGGCAGGAAGGCGAGGAAGGGTTGGACGACGGCCCACGCTTGTCCGACACTTCATCGTTCGGCGCAGCTCTTGCGGCGGATCTTTCACGCCGAAACTGCAACTCCGACCGACCTCTTCCTGCCCTTCCGCCCCTTCCTCATCATGTGCGGTCGCTTCGCCTTCTACTCGCCCCACGAAGCCGTCGTCCGGCTCTTCGGCTTGCCGGACGACACGCCCGCGATCGAGGCGCGCTACAACATCGCTCCGACCACCTTCATTCCCGCAGTGCGCGAGCTGCCCGACGACGACTCGTCCGATGGCGCCGCGACGCGGCGTCTCGCGGCGCTCTACTGGGGGCTCGTGCCGGTCTGGGCGAAGGACAAATCGATCGGGGCGCGCATGATCAATGCGCGGGCGGAAACGCTGCGGGAGAAGCCCGCATTCCGCGCGGCTTATCGCAAGCGTCGCGCGCTGGTGCCGGCCGATGGGTACTACGAGTGGATGCAGCTCGGGCCCCGGGACAAGCAGCCCTATTTTCTGCGGCCCGCAGGCGCGGGGCCGTTCGCGCTCGCGGCCCTGTGGGAAGCCTGGCGTGACCCCGCCACGGGCGAGCCGCTCGAGTCGTGCACGCTGATCACCACGGTGCCGCCGAAGTCGGTCGCCTACATCCATGACCGCATGCCAGTGATCATTCCGGCCTCCGCCTATGCGGAGTGGCTCGATCCGCGCAACCAGGACGTCGAGCGCCTCGACCGGCTGCTCACGGCGGACGGCGCGGGGGAAATGGTCGCGTACCGGGTGAGCCGGCTCGTCAGCAATGCACGCAACCAGGGGCCGCGATTGATCGAACCGGCAGATGCGCCACCCCGCGCCATGACACTGGACCTGGCACCCGCCCCTGATGATGACCAAGACTGACCTTCACCTGCGCCGCTGGATCGCAAGGTCCTTGCTCACCGTGCTGCTGCTGGCAGGCTTGGCCGGTTGCGGCGCGTCGATCGTGTACCCGCGGCTCGATTCCCTGGTGGGTCTCTATCTGCGCGGGCTCGTGTCGCTCGACGGCAGCCAGAGCGCCAGCCTCGCGCGCACGCTGGAACACAACCTGGAATGGCATCGCAGCGAGGAGCTGGAGCGCTACGACGCGTTCCTGCAGGGCCTGGCGTCACAAGTCCGCGCCGGCGTCACGCGCGCAAGCCTCGAGGACGCCGCGCAGCAGGCCGAGGTCTACTGGCGGCGTATCTTCGAGCAGGCGGCGCCCGGCTACACCTCCCTTGCCGTAACGCTCAGCGACCGCCAGGTCCGTGAACTGCTTGCAGGCCTGCAGCAGGCCGACGAGGAGACCTGGCGGGATTACTCGGAAAAGACGCCGGAGGAGCGCCGCTCCCGGCGCGAGAAGTCGCTGCGCAAGAACATCGAGCGCATGACCGGCCCGTTGAGTCCGCAGCAACGCCAGCTGGTCCGCGACTATGCGCGGACGGCGCGCCCGTTCATGTTCGAGTGGCGCGAGAACCGTCGCCTCTGGCGTGAGGAGCTCGCGGCCACGTTGCGCGTGCGGTCCGGGCCGCGGGCGGCCTTCGACGAGCGCATGCGCGTGCTGATTGCCGAGCCGGACCGCCTGTGGACGCCCGGGTACCGCAACGTGATAGCAACCAGCCGCTCGGATTTCCTCGATCTCCTGGTGCAGCTCGACGCTTCGCTGACTCCGCAGCAACGCGTCGTCACCGAGGACCGGCTGCTCACCCTGGCGAAGGAGGTCCGCGATCTCGCGCGACGGCGCGGCTGAGTGCAGAATCGCACGCATGCAGCGCGCGCCCTACGCCGGCAAGATCTTCGCGATCGGCTTCTACAAGACCGGCACGACCACGATCTTCGAGGCGCTGAAGCTGCTGGGATATCGCACGATCAACGGCGACAAGCCCGGCAGTTATCCGGGCGCGGATGACGGCGCGACGCTGCTGCGGCAGATCGAGCGCGGCGACTACCGGTTGCCGACGTTCGAACTCTTCGATGCGTTCACCGACAACCCCTATTTCCACCTGTGGCGCGAGATCTACGCGCTGTACCCGGACGCGAAGTACATCCTGACGGTGCGCGACGAAGAGCGCTGGATCGAAAGCTGCGCGAGTTTCTACCGCAATCGCCGGATCCGGCCGATGCGCGTGTGGATGTTCGGCAAGCATGCAAACCCGGGTGAAAGTGCCGAGAGCCGGCAGGCGTGGCTCGATGCGTACCGCGCGCACAACGCCGCCATCCGCGAACATTTCCGCGATCGCCCCGACCAGTTCTTCGAGTTCGACCCGACGCAGATGCGCGAGTGGGGTCCGCTGTGCGAGATTCTCGGTCAGCCCGTGCCCAGCGAGCCGTGGCCACACGCCAACGCGACGCAGTCCGACAAGCCGTGGCGCAACGCGTGGCGCCGTGTGCGCCGTTTGCTCGGGATGGAGATGGGGGGAAGGGGATAGGGGGAAGGGGACAGGGGTTAGGGGTTAGTCGGAGGCCAGGAAGGACAGGAAGGCCCGGAAGGCCCGGAAGGCCAGGAAGTGGAAGAAGTCACTGCCTTCTTTCCTGTCCTTCCTGTCCTTCCTGTCCTTCCTGTCCTTCCTGCCCTTCCGCCCCTTCCTACTCCGCTTCCTCGTGCGGCTTGAACGCCGACACCAGTTCCTGCTGCTTCCGCGACGGCACCGGATCGTAGTGACTCAGGTCCATCGTGTACGTGCCTTCGCCGCCGGTCAGCGCCTTGAGGCGCGACAGGTAGTCCTGCAGTTCGCCGAGCGGCACGAGCGCCGTGATTTCCGAGCGTCCGCCCTGCAGCGTGTCCTGGCCGTTGATGCGCGCGCGTCGCGTTGCCAGGTCGCTGCTGACGTCGCCGATCGACGAGGTCGGACAACTGATGACGATGCGCACGACCGGCTCGAGCACGATCGGGGCCGCGTGCTTGATGGCCTCGACGAAGGCCTTGCGGCCCGCCGACACGAACGCGACTTCCTTCGAGTCCACCGCGTGATGCTTGCCGTCGTACACGCTCACGCGGATGTCCTGCAGCGTGAAGCCGGCGATCGCGCCCTCGGTCAGCACCTGGCGCACGCCTTTCTCGACCGCGGGGATGAACTGGCCGGGGATCGCTCCGCCGACGACGTCGTCGACGAACTCGAAGCCCGCGCCGCGTTCGAGCGGCTCGATGCGCAGGTACACCTCGCCGAACTGGCCCGCGCCCCCCGTCTGCTTCTTGTGCCGGCAGTGGCCTTCGGCCGGACGCGTGATGGTCTCGCGGTAGGGCACCGCGGGAGGACTCGTCTTGACCGACACTCCGTAGCGCTCGGTAAGCCGCTGCAGCATCACGCGCAGGTGCAGGTCGCCGAGGCCGTACAGCACCGTCTCGTTCTGCGCGACGTGATGTTCGACGCGCACGCACGGGTCTTCCGACATCAGGCGATGCAGGCCTTCGGACAGCTTCTGCTCGTCGCCGCGCTTCTCGCTGCGGATCGCGAGCCCGAGCATTGCGGGCGGAAACGTCACCGACTTCAGGTGATGATTGTCTTCGTCGTGCGAGTCGTGCAGCACGGCGTCGAAATGAATCTCGTCGATCTTCGGTACCGCGCAGATGTCGCCCGGGATGGCCTGCGTGATCTCGACGTGGTCCTTGCCCTGCAGCTGGTAGAGGTGCGCGAGCTTGATCGGCTTGCGCGCGTCACCCACCAGCAGCTGCGCGCCCGGCCGCACGGTGCCCTGGTGCACGCGGAAGATCCCCATCTTGCCCACGAACGGATCGATCGTGACCTTGAACACGTGCGCGATGACGTGCTTGGCCGGATCGGGACTCACGGTCACGCGCTCGGCCGCATCGCCCTCACCTTTCAGGAACGGTGGCGGATTGCCTTCGGCCGGGTTCGGGGCGAGTCGTGCCAGGACAGCCAGCAGCTCGGGGATGCCCGCGCCGGTCTCGGCGGAGCAGAAGCAGACCGGAATCAGGTGGTCTTCACGCAGGGCCTGCTCGAACGGGTCGTGCAACTGCTCTGGATTCAGCAGTTCCTCGCCCTGTTCCAGGTAGAGCGCCATGAGGTTCTCGTCGACTTCGACCACCTGGTCGATGATCTCCGTGTGCGCGGCAGCGACCGTCGAAAAGTCAGTCGCCTTGCCCTGCGACTGGAAGAAGCAGTCGACGACCGAGGCACCGCCTGCCGCCGGCAGGTTCAGCGGCAGGCAGCTCTTGCCGAACGCTTCGCGCAGTTCCATCAGTACCTGTTCGGCGCGCGCGTCGCGCACGTCGATCTTGTTGACGACGATGAGCCGGCACAGGCCCCTCGCCTTGGCGAAATCCATCATGCGCTGGGTCATCGGCTCGATGCCGTTGACGGCGCTGACGACCACCACCGCCGTCTCGACCGCCTCGAGCGCGCTCAGCGTGCGACCGAGAAAGTCGGGGTATCCCGGGGTGTCGATCATGTTGACGCGACGGCCCTGCGTCTCGAAACCGCAGATGGCGGCATCGAGGGAGTGCAGCAGGGCTTTCTCCTGTGGATCGAAGTCGCAGACCGTCGTGCCACGGGCGAGCGACCCCTTGGACCGGATTGCACCGGACTGCGCGAGCAAGGCTTCGGCCAGCAGCGTCTTGCCCGCGCCGGCTTGGCCCACGAGGGCGATATTGCGAATGTCCTGGGTTGTGTAGGGCATGTTGGGATGCCTCCGTTGCTTATTTGACTCAATCGATGGTCAAAGCATACGCCCGGAGTCAAGCAGTACCACTTCCACTTGCCGGGATTGGCTTCGGGCCTCTTTCAAGGTAGAAAGCCGGTACACGCGGCATCGGTCAGGTGCCTCCAGAAGGACCCAGGGATTAGCATGACGACGGGCAAGAGAGCCCTGATCGTGGACGATTCACGATCGGCCAGAGTCATCCTGAGCCGGATGCTCGAACAACAAGGCCTGACCGTGGACACGGCCGAGTCGGCCGAGCAGGCGCTCGACTACCTGCAGCGGAGCCGTCCCGACGTCATCTTCATGGATCACCTGATGCCGGGCATGGACGGGTTCCAGGCCGTCCAGACCATCAAGGCCGACCCGCTCACCGCGACGATCCCGCTCATGATGTACACCTCGCAGGAAGGCGAGCTCTACGTCAGCCAGGCGCGTGCCCTCGGCGCGGTCGGCGTGCTGCCGAAGACGGTGCGGCCAGTCGACGTGTCACGGATTCTGTACCAGCTCCACCTGCTGCCGGACCGGCGGACCCAGCGCCAGGCACTGTTCCCAGGGCCGGCGGCGGCGGCGGCGATGGCGGCCGAAAGGTCGCCCGACGAGGCGGGGATGGCCGCTGCGCTGGCGGCTGCGAGCCCTGACGATGCCCAGGCGGGCGATGCGCTGTCGACCACGGGGACCCGGCCGGCGCTGACGGCGGCGCCGCTGGCTCCTTCGCCAGCTTCGATCGCGCTCACGCCGGGACTCGCGTCCGAACTGCAGGCGGGTCTGCGCAACTCCATCCAGCACCTGGTGCGGGAACAGCTGACCGAGCAGCGCCGGTTCCTGCTCGCCACGTTCGAGGCATTCGCGCGCCGGCTGACCAGCGAGATGAAGGAGAGCATCGGCAAGATTCCGCCGGCACCCGCTTTCGAATCGCTCACGCCGCAGCCACCCCGCCGCCAGTGGTGGCCGGTCGTGCTCACCGCTGTCTTCGCGGCAGTGCCCGCTGCGGTGCTCGGCTACGTGGCGTGGCAGGCGAACGCGTCCAATGCGGCCCTCGTGCGGGAGCTCGCCGACTCGAAGGCC